>NZ_JASCOM010000263.1:0-7893 GCF_029959925.1 Pseudomonas sp. PS02303 | reverse complement strand
GCTCGCGATAGCGGTGCATCAAACAACAGAGATGTTGGATGTGCCGCCTTATCGCGAGCAGGCTCACTCCTACAAAGGTCCGGTGTAAGCCGAACAAACAAACCCCGGAGAAATCCGGGGTTTGTCGTTTCTGCACACCCCGCTATCATTCGCGGCATTCTTCGGGGGATTTAACTGTGCTCAATGGCCTGTGGCTTGGCTTTTTCATCGTGGCTGCCGTTTCGGCACTGGCGCAATGGCTGATCGGCGGTAACGCCGGGATCTTCGCGGCGATGGTGGAAAGCATTTTCGCCATGGCCAAGTTATCGGTCGAAGTCATGGTCCTGCTGTTCGGCACCCTGACCCTCTGGCTGGGCTTTCTGCGAATTGCCGAGAAGGCCGGGATCGTCGAATGGCTGGCCAAGGCGCTGGGCCCCTTGTTCTTGCGCCTGATGCCGGAAGTGCCGGCCGGTCACCCGGCCATCGGCCTGATCACGCTGAACTTCGCCGCCAACGGCCTGGGCCTGGACAACGCCGCCACGCCGATCGGGCTGAAGGCCATGAAGGCGCTGCAAGAACTCAACCCCAGCGCCACCATCGCCAGCAACGCGCAGATCCTGTTCCTGGTCCTCAACGCCTCCTCCCTGACCCTGCTGCCGGTGACGATCTTCATGTACCGCGCCCAGCAAGGTGCGCCCGATCCGACGCTGGTGTTCTTGCCGATTTTGCTGGCAACCAGCTGCTCGACACTGGTGGGCCTGCTGTCGGTGGCGTTCATGCAACGTCTGCGACTGTGGGACCCCGTGGTGCTCGCGTATCTGATTCCCGGTGCCTTGGCCCTCGGTGGCTTCATGGCGCTGCTGGCGACGCTCTCGGCGACCGCTCTGGCCGGCCTGTCATCGATCCTCGGCAACCTGACGCTGTTCGGGTTGATCATGCTGTTTCTGGTGGTTGGCGCATTGCGCAAAGTGAAGGTCTACGAAGCGTTCGTCGAAGGCGCCAAGGAGGGCTTCGACGTGGCCAAGAACCTGCTGCCGTATCTGGTGGCGATGCTCTGCGCCGTCGGTGTACTGCGGGCGTCCGGGGCGCTGGATTTTGGTCTGGACGGGATTCGGCATCTGGTGGAGTGGGCCGGTTGGGACACGCGCTTCGTCGACGCACTGCCGACAGCGATGGTCAAACCGTTCTCCGGCAGCGCCGCGCGGGCGATGCTGATCGAAACGATGAAGACCTCTGGCGTGGACAGCTTCCCGGCGCTGGTGGCGGCGACGGTCCAGGGCAGTACGGAAACGACATTCTATGTGTTGGCGGTGTACTTCGGCGCGGTGGGCATCCAGCGGGCGCGGCACGCGGTGGGGTGTGCGTTGCTGGCGGAGTTTGCTGGCGTACTGGGCGCCATCGGCGTTTGCTACTGGTTCTTCGGTTAACCAACGATCCCCTGTGGGAGCGAGCCTGCTCGCGATAGCGGTGTGACAGTCAACATTAGTGGTGACTGATTTACCGCTATCGCAAGCAGGCTCACGCCTACAGGGGTCCCGTGTTGGCTTTAAGGGCGACTTTCTGGCCTTGCTCTACCGTCCAAGCCACCACCTGCGCCGTCAACTGATCACTCGCCTGGCCAAATCCGGCCACCACCGCCGGCACTTTCACATCGCTCAATGGCTGACGCACTTCAAAGCGGCGGCTGGCGAGGATGCGCTGGTCATACCCGCGCACCAGCAAGGCATCCAGCCGCACGACCACGCTCGCAGCGGTGCCTTGGTACTCAGTCTGAAATGCTTGCAGGCTCCCGCCCAACTCCAGATCTGCCTGGAAGTTGCTGTCATCCGTGCTCAGCAACGGCACTCGACCGTCCCGCTGGAAACCATCCAGCAACCGATTACGCAGCAACACCGGCGCCGGATCACTCCAGCGCGAGGCGGTGTAGCTGCTGATCAGATCACCTTGCGGGATCACGGCGATTTTCGGGCTGTTCAACGCTTCGCTGGCCTGCGGCTTGGTCAGGCGCAGCGACCAGCCTTGCGGCGTGCCGTGGCTGGCCGAAACGCTGCTCTGGGCCGACGGCAAGCGATAGACATCGGAGGGCTCGGACTTGGGCAGGATCGAGCAGGCGCTGACCAACGTGAAGCTGGCGAGGAGGGCGAAGGTCGCAAGCTTCATGGCGTGAACTCCTTGTTCTTGTCATTGCCCAGCAAATAACCGCTGGGGTTGGCTTCCAGGCGCTGGGAGATGGCTCGCAACGACGTCAGGGTGTCGCGCAGCTCGCGCACCGCTGGCGCCAGGCCATTGAGGCCCTGCAAGCCGCTGTTCAGGGAATCCTGGTTGGTCGTGAGCAACTTGTTGATGGTCGCGCTGCTTTGTTCCAGTGATTTCATCGCCTGCTCGGCGCTGCCGAACATCTGCTTGCCCTGATCGTTGAGCAAGCCGTTGGCGTTGCGCATCAGCGTCGACGTCTGTTCCAGCATGGCGCCAGCCTGCTTGCCGACGGAGGCCAGTTGCTGCATCGCCTGACGAATATCACCGCGCTGGTCGGCGATGGTCCCGGTGGTTTGTTCCAGATGTTCCAGCGTCTTGCTGATGCGCTCGACGTTCTCCGTGGAAAACATCAGGTTGGCGTTATGCATCAGTGTGTTCACACCGGCCATCAGGTCGCCGCTGTCATTGAGCAAGCGAGCGATAGGCGAGGGTGAAGCGACAATCACCGGCAGATGGCCGTCCTTGCCTTTGAGGGTCGGGCTTTGCGGCGTACCGCCACTGAGTTGAATGATCGATGTGCCGGTGATCCCGGTCAGCGCCAGGATGGCCCGGGTGTCTTCCTTGATCGGCGTATCGCCGCCCAGGCGAATCCGCGCCAGCACCCGGCGCGGGTCTTTCGGGTCCAGGCGCAACGTCACCACATCACCGACCTTGATCCCGCTGTACTGCACGGCGCTGCCCTTGGACAAGCCACTGACCGCCTCGTTGAAGACGACTTCGTAATCCTTGAACTCGGTGTCGACACTGGACTTGGCCAGCCACAGGCCGAAGAGCAGGGCACCTGCCACCACAATCACGGTGAACAGGCCGATCAATACATGATGGGCTCGGGTTTCCATGTCAGACCTCTTTCAACTGTTGAGCGGCGGTCAACGCCGCGCGGCCGCGAGGGCCATGGAAGTATTCGTGAATCCACGGGTCGTCGGTTTCCGAAACCTTGTCGATGGCGTCTGCCACCAGCACCTTTTTCTGCGCCAGCACCGCCACCCGGTCGGTGATGGTGTAGAGCGTGTCGAGGTCATGGGTCACCAGAAACACACTCAGGCCCAGCGCATCGCGCAACGTCAGGATCAATTGATCAAAGGCTGCGGCGCCAATCGGGTCGAGGCCGGCGGTGGGTTCGTCGAGAAACAGAATGTCCGGGTCCAGCGCCAACGCCCGGGCCAGCGCCGCGCGCTTGATCATGCCGCCAGACAGCGAGGCAGGGTATTTGTCCGCCGCGGACAGCGGCAACCCGGCCAACGCCAGTTTCACCGCCGCCAGATGCTCGGCGTCTTCACGGCTCAGGCCGGCGTGTTCGATCAGGGGCAGGGCGACGTTCTCGGTCACGGTCAGCGAAGAAAACAGGGCGCCTTTCTGGAACAGCACGCCGAAACGCCGTTCGACCATCGAGCGTTCATGTTCGGGCAGCGTCGGCAGGTTCTTGCCAAAGACCTTCACCACACCCTCGCTGGGCTGGCGCAAGCCGACGATGCTGCGCAGCAGCACCGATTTCCCGCTGCCGGAACCGCCGACCACGGCAAGGATTTCACCTTTGTACAAATCGAGGTCGAGGTTTTCGTGCACGCTCTGGCTGCCGAAGCGATTGCACAGCCCACGGACTTCGATCACCGCCTCGGAGGGCGCTCGGGGTAAACGACTCACCAGCCCATCTCCATGAAAAACAGCGCGGCCACTGCGTCGAGCACGATCACCACAAAAATCGACTGCACCACACTCGACGTGGTGTGCGCGCCCACGGACTCGGCGCTGCCACTGACCTTGAAGCCTTCGAGGCAACCGATTGCAGCGATCAGGAACGCGAAGATCGGCGCTTTGACGATCCCCACCAGAAAGTGCTGAACGCCGATATCGGTTTGCAGCAGCGACAAGAACATCGCCGGCGAGATACCCAGCGACACGGCGCAGACCACGCCACCGCCGATGATCCCCGAGAGCATGGCCAGGAAGGTCAGCATCGGCAACGCCACCAGCAGCGCCAGCACCCGTGGCACCACGAGCAATTCCATCGGGTCGAGGCCCAGTGTGCGGATCGCGTCGATTTCTTCGTTAGCCTTCATCGAACCGATTTGCGCGGTGAACGCACTGGCGGTGCGGCCGGCCATCAGAATCGCGGTCAGCAACACACCGAACTCTCGCAGGAAGGAGAACGCCACCAGGTCCACGGTAAAAATACTCGCACCGAAGCTGGCCAGCACCGTCGCCCCGAGAAACGCCACCACCGCACCGACCAGAAAGGTCAGCAGGGCGACGATGGGCGCGGCGTCGAGGCCAGTCTGTTCGATGTGCGCGACCATGGGCGTGATGCGCCAGCGCTTGGGACGAAACAGATTGCGGGCGATGGTTTCGAGGATCAGGCCGACGAAGCCCAGCAGTTGCAGGGTGTCCTGCCAGACGGTGTCGACTGCGCGGCCAATGCGGGTCAGCAGTTGAATGCCGACACTGATCTCCGGTTCCTTGACCGGTACGCAGAAGTCGCTGAGCGAGCAATAAACCGTCTGCAACAAGGCACGGTCTGCAGAAGAGAGGGTGCAATCAGGGTGTTCGGCGGATCGCCCCAGACGCTCGGACCCGAGCAATTCCACCAACAACGACGCCCCGGCGGTATCGAGCGCACCGAGGCCATTGAGGTCGATGTGCGTGCTGTCGTCGTATTGGCCGCGGAGCTTTTCGCTCAGGTGCTTGAGATCGGCGTAGTGGGCGAGCGTCCAGTCACCCGTGACCCGCAGTTGAGCAGGGGAGTGAGAGACATCTAGCTGGGCATTGCCGGCCATTGTGCTGCTGGTCATAAGCTCCGTGCTTGTTCGGCTATTAGCGCAGCGCTACGTAATAGCACGAACCGGATTACTTTTCTTTGATCGGTGTGCTGTCCGTGATCTTGAAGCGCAGCACGCCGATGACCTGGCCATCCTCGGTCAGCACCCGCACTTGCCATTTACCGGCAGGATTGCCTGGGAAATTCTGCTTGTGGGTCCAGGCACGGTAGCCTTCCTTGCGTCCGCCGTGGATGTCCAGCGGGATACGGTCGACCTCTTTACCGTTGAACTGCCACACGTGATAAATCCGCTCATCGAGGCCGCGCGGGGCGTTGATGGCGGTGTAGGCGTACAACCCGTCCCCACGGATCTGCTCGGCGCTGACTTCGTCCAGACTCTTGCCGGGTGTGCGGTCCTGCATTTGCGTGCTGATCGCCACGTCGGTCATCCATAAAGTGGCCGGCGGCACCCACGAACGCAGCACCCAGCCGAGGGCACCGATGCCCAGCGTGATACTCAGGATCGCCAACGCGTTGCGCACCGTGCGGATCGGGAAGATCGAGGCCAGGCTCGGGAACGACAGTAAAACAGCGGTGCCCAGCGCCAGTTTGAAGCTTTGCGAAGTGGTCAGGTGCAAGATGACGGGCAGCGCGGTGAGCAGCGCGGCAAACAGCGTCAGCGTGTGCAACGCCAGGAACGCCCAGCGCCGGGGTGCCAGCCATTTGTAGTAGAGCGGGTCGATGATGGAAATCAGCGCCGCCATGCTCAGCAAACCGGTGAAGAAAAACTGGCCACTGTTCCAGGTCGTGGTGATGAAAAAGAACGGCAGGACGAAGAACAGGCTTTCCTGGTGGATCATCTGCGTGGCGTAACGCAGCAAAGGCTGGGGGATTTCGCGCTTGAAGAGTTTGGTGAACAACTTGGTCAGGCTGTTTTCCAGCATCAGCCAGATCCAGCTGAGCACCATGATGATGGTGATCCAGGTCGCCAGGCCCTGTTGCCGATCCACCAGGATGAAGCTGCCGACTCCGGAGATAAAACCACCGAGCGCAATGACCCCTGGATAGCGCTTCATCAATTCCAGGATGCGCTGGACGTACAGGGTCAGAGTAGGCATTCGGCGGTTCGCAATAGTCGTGGGAAAAATCCTCGACAGAGTACCGCCCGGGCGGGGGCGTGGCGAGGGGGATACGTCCGTTTTCCCTATACAACATTGTGGCGAGGGAGCTTGCTCCCGCTGGGGTGCGAAGCGCCCCCAAACCCGCACACTGCGTGTCATCAGGTAGAGCGCAAGCACCGGTTTTACGACTGCTGCGCAGCCGAGCGGGAGCAAGCTCCCTCGCCACAAAAGCCCTGCTGCCAGGGCGGCCAGTTACCGGCGGCGATGGACTCGCCAAGCCAATACCCCGAGGACAAGCAATCCAAACACCCCGGCCATCGCCCACATCAACTGGTCATAACTCATCAGCGGCTTCTCGATCCGTACATACCCCGGTTGCATGAGCAACTCGCGCATGGCCTTGTTCGCTTCTTCCAGCGTCACGCCTTGCAGTTCCCTGGCCGGGGCGGCGAAACGCCCGTCCTGGTAGTCGCCCAGCGCGCTCCAGTAGTAATCGGCCAGCGCGCTGTTGCCTTGCACGGCCCAAGCCTGGCGGGCGATGGCGGCCTGTTTGAGGCGGTTGAAGGTGTTTGCGTCGAGACCGTCCTTGAGCAAATCGGCCTTCAAATCCTCCAGCACCTGCCGGGCCTTAGGCACGTCATCGCGCTCAAGGTCGGCGTTCAGGCTCATGAAGCCCACCCCGCCAAACACCTCGCGCTCGGCCGAGGGGCCGTAGGACAAACCGTGGGACAGCCGCAATTGGCGGTAGAGCGCCCAGTCCAGATAGTCCTTGAGCAGGTCGAAGGTTTCGTCGTGCTGATCCTGCAGCACCGGTTCCGGCACCAGCCAATGCAACTTGGCGCCGCCGCCGACGAAACCATCGCTCAGCGTTCGTTCATGGGCGGCACTGGCCTGGATTTCCGGCAAGGGCAGGTGATCGGTAGGCTCGACCGCTTCAAGTTCACCGTAGGAGCGTTCCAGATACGCCGGCAACAACTTGTCGAGCTCGCCGACCACGATCAGCGTCATGTTATTGGGCGCGTACCAGGCCTTGCGTACCGTCTCCAGTTGCTCGCGAGTCAGGTTGTCGACTTCCGGGCGCTCGGGGCATTTAAGGCCCAGCTCCACTGCCAGCTGATTGCTCGCTGTGTGGCCCAGGTCCTGACGATCCAGCCAGCGCTGCAAGTGCGAGTAATGGCCGCCGTCCTCACGCTCGACCACTTGTTTGGCGGCGTTGATGGCGTTGTCGTCGATTCGGGTCTGCGTCAGCAGCGCCAGCAGCAGGTCGAGCACCTTGCGCTGGTTTTTCGCCGGGGCTTCAATGACGAACGTCGTGTCAGCGTTGCTGGTGAACGCGTTCCACTCACCGCCCAACGCCTGCATGCGCTCTTCCAGGCCGCCTTCGCCGGTTGCATCGATGCCGCTGAACAACAAGTGTTCGAGCAGATGCGGCAGCTCCTTGTCGGCGCAGCTGAAATCATCCAGACCTACGCCGACCACCAGGCGAATCGCCACGTGCCCGCGCTCGGTGCCGGGTTTGAGCAGTAATTGCAAACCGTTGGGCAGCGTATAGCCCTCGACCTGGAAACGATCCAGGGCAAACGAAGGAAATGAGCCAAGCAACAGACAGGCGAACAGCAGACAACGCATAGCAAGCTTCCATACGGCTGATTGGAGATCCGTGTCGCTTTCCAGGCAGCCATCGCGAGCAGGCTCGCTCCCACATTGGTTTTGTGAACACCACAATTCAAATGTGGAAGCGAGCCTGCTCGCGATGATCTTGAACCGGAACCAATGTTACTG
>NZ_JASCOM010000262.1:0-7936 GCF_029959925.1 Pseudomonas sp. PS02303 | reverse complement strand
AAGAGATTTCGCGGAAGATACATTCCTGATCCGCCACTTCCCCGCAACACTTGCGTGTTGCGGGGGACGCCGGTTCAACTGGCCAATGTCGAGGAAATGTTTTTGTGAACCTCGATTTTTTGCTGAATATCCGCCACAAGTACAGCAATGTCATGGGGACTGTTCAAGTTCCATATGGGGACGTTAGTGGCGATCAGTTCCACTTTTCCTGTCATGCAGTCACAGACCCGGATCGTCAGGGACTGGTCTGCCTCCATGACGCATGTGCACACAGCGGGCAACATACTGTGTTCAATGATGTTTTGAATTTCCAGGGTTGAAAGGAACATCGTTACCTCCCTCACGCCAGATGGTTGGCCGGATGAACGGACCATCGCTTCATCCACCGAGCCAGAAAATTCTAGTCTCCTAAAGTGGGTGTCTCAAGGTCGCAGCAGGTCGCTCGTCGTCTCATAGTTGTCGCAATTTGCAACAACCCCCTCTGTGTCCGCTGTTCCCATGAGCCGCCAAAACCCCGCCGACCAAGGGCGTCACTGCCTTTCTTGGCACTTGGCACAGCCATTGCGAAAGCCTCCGTTCTCACGAACAACAAGAGGTCTCGCCATGCCCCTCCCTTATTTGCTTCCCGCCACCTCGGCGTTCATCCAGCGCGCCCCGCGCATGCTTATCGGCGGTGACTGGGTCGAGGCCGCCGACGGCCAGACCATGCCCCTGCACAACCCGGCCACCGGTGAAGTGCTGTGCGTCGTGCCAAGGGCAACGCCCGAGGACGTCGACCGCGCCGTGCTGGCCGCTCGTCAGGCCTTCGATGATTCGACCTGGACCCGCACCCGCCCACGAGAGCGGCAGAACCTGTTGTGGAAACTCGCCGACCTGATGGAACGCGACGCCGAACTGCTGGCGCAACTGGAATGCCTGAACAACGGCAAAAGCGCAGCGGTGGCCCAGGTGATGGACGTGCAGTTATCCATCGACTTCCTGCGCTACATGGCGGGCTGGGCGACCAAGATCGAAGGCTCGAGCGTTGAAGTGTCGTTGCCGCTGATGCCCAACGATCAGTTCCACAGTTTCATCCGCCGCGAAGCGGTAGGTGTAGTGGGCGCCATCGTTGCCTGGAACTTCCCGCTGCTGCTGGCCTGCTGGAAACTCGGCCCGGCCCTGGCCACCGGCTGCACCGTGGTGCTCAAACCCGCCGACGAAACCCCGCTGACCGCGCTGAAACTGGCCGAACTGGTGCTGGAAGCCGGGTACCCGGAGGGCGTGTTCAACGTGGTCACCGGCACCGGCATCACCGCCGGCTCGGCGCTGACCCACAACCCTCTGGTGGACAAGCTGACCTTCACCGGCTCCACCGCCGTGGGCAAGCAGATCGGCAAGATCGCCATGGAGTCCATGACCCGTGTCACGCTTGAACTGGGCGGCAAATCACCAACCATCGTCATGGCCGATGCCGACCTGAAAACCGCCGCAGCCGGGGCCGCCAGCGCAATTTTCTTCAATCAGGGCCAGGTGTGCTGCGCCGGTTCCAGGCTGTATGTGCAGCGCAAGCATTTCGACAATGTGGTGGCGGACATCGCCGACATCGCCAATGCCATGAAACTCGGCAACGGTCTGGACCCAAGCGTCGAGATGGGGCCGCTGATTTCCGCTCGCCAGCAGGAACGGGTGTACGGGTACATCGAAAAAGGCCGGGAAAGTGGCGCGACCATCGCCTGCGGTGGCGAGCAGTTCGGGCCAGGTTTTTTCGTCAAGCCGACGGTAATTGTCGATGTCGACCAGAAGCACTCGCTGGTGCAGGAAGAGATCTTCGGCCCGGTGCTGGTGGCGATTCCGTTCGATGATGAAGCCGATGCGTTGCGCATGGCCAATGACAGTCCTTATGGGCTGGGCGCAAGTATCTGGTCGAACGACCTGGCGGCGGTACACCGGATGATTCCGCGAATCAAATCGGGGTCGGTGTGGGTCAACTGCCACAGCGCGCTCGATCCAGCGCTGCCGTTTGGCGGGTACAAAATGTCCGGGGTCGGGCGGGAGATGGGGTATGCGGCGATTGAGCATTACACCGAGTTGAAGTCGGTGTTGATCAAGTTGTAATAGCGCCGTTCTTCGCTGATCGTTCTCACGCTCTGCGCGGGAACGATCGGTTAGGGTTTGAAGCCTTGCGACAGTAACCAACTCCGAACCATCCGCCCCTGCTCCACCGTCAACCCCGCCAGCACCTGCTCGGCCGGTTCGGTCCGCAACCGCCGCACCAACGGCGCCAGTTCAACCCCCTGCACATGCCAGATCCCCAGCGGCTGATCCGCCGTGATCACCACCTCGGCGTCATCGACAAACCCATCTTTCAACACCAGCGCCCGCTCAATCCTCAACGCCGCAAAATCCGCCTCGGCATGGGCAACTTCAGCATCCGGCCACTGCCGCCGTGCCTGCCAGAACGGCTGCTCCAGCCACCTCTGCTCATCGGCGTAAAAGTCGCGACCGATCCGCGCAAAGCGCAAAAACAGCTGCTCCACCCGCTGCTGATGAAACCGTTGGGCCAACGCCGCCCGTTCCGGTTTACGCAATAACGTGTTGATCACCGTGGGCGCCTGTAACGCTGAAGACAAGGACTGGAAAATGCCATTGCCCGACAGCGGATCCACCGCCATCGCGGCATCGCCGACCCGGATCCAGTGATCACCACAGACCTGCGGACTCAAAATCGCCGTGCTGCTGCGCGCATGCAGTTGGAGATCGGTCTCAGGCACGGCACCGAAAAACTCACGCGCCAACGCCGAACCCTGACGCCGTGCGCGGCAGTAATCCGGCAACGTCGCCTTGCCTGGCAATTGCGCGCTGGCCACGTCCACCGTCCATTGCCAATAACACTGACCGTCGGCCCGCCGCGCCATCCACGCCCAGCCGTCCTCAAGGCTTTCCACCGCGCTGGCGGTGCTGCCCGGCGTGCCTTGCCAACGATTGAGCAGGCTGACCGTCTCCGGCCCACGCAGGCCTTTGCCCAGTGCGGGCGCCTGGCGTCCGCGGGCCTCTACCAGAAAATCCGCAAGCAGCGCCTCGCGCCCTTCAATCTCGACCCGATGCCCCACCGCCGAGGCCTGAACGCTCAGCACCCGCCCTTCGATCAGATCAACACCTGCCTGACGCAGGTCTTCGCGCAAACCTCGGTCGAAACTCGGGCGATCCAACAGAAATTCGATGTTCTGCGCATGTTGCTGACCGTTCCACGACACCTGCCGCTGGGAGGGCAACGCCGCATCCGCCAACGCCTGCTGCAGGCCCGCGCCGCGCAAGGCCTCCAGTACCCGAAGCGAAACGCCTTCCAGTGCCGCAAACCGGCGCCACTCGCTGACCAGGGTCACCGCATAACCGAGTCGCCGCAAACCCAGGGCGACTGCCGCCCCGGCGGGTCCAGCGCCAAGAATTACAATCATGCGCCGAAGCGCCGTTCAGGGCCGCGATAGCGGGCGTTCTCGCGCAGCCACTCGATGACGCGCTCGTTACTCGCGTCGGGATGGGCAACCAGGAAACTCGCAATATGTCCGCTCAACGCCGCACACCCAAGGCTCGCACCGGACTGTCCCGGATAGGTCCCATGCACGCACGCCGCGAAATCGGCCTGGGCACTGTTGAGCCACGACCATTCATGCTCGGCGCAACGCGCATCGCCGGTGACGCGCAGCACCTGTGGATAATTCGCCGGATACACACCCTCGCCCTGGGCCGGGCTGGAGGCACACAACAAAATGCCCCGCGCCACCGCCGCTGCGCAGGCTTCGCGCAACAGGCTGCGATCCTGGCGTAATCCAAGGCTCAAATTAATCAAGCGAACATCCTGCGCCACCAGCCAGTCGATGGCACTGGCGATCTGCAAGGCGCTGGTGACGCCGCGCTGGTCAAACACCTGCCCCACGCAAAACACCGCCGCAGGGGCTCGCCGCCCGATGGCTTCGATCACCGCGCTGCCGTGGCCCAGCGGGTCGTCACGCAAGTCGCTTTCGGCCAGGCCATCTTCCAGCAGCGAAAAGCGCCGTCCGGCGATCACCTGCACCCGTTGCGCCGCCGAATGTCCGCTGTCGACTACGCCAATCCTTAGCTCAGGCTTCATGCAGCACCGCTTTTGAAATGAGTACGCCGTCGAGCAATTCAAAACGCACATCAGCATCAGCCAGGGTGGAAGGACGATGGCTGATCAGGATCCGCGTGCGCCCGGCAAACAGTCGGTCGATGGCCTCGATGACTTCGCGCTCGGTGGCTTCATCCACCGCCGAGGTCGCTTCATCCAACACCAGAATCAGCGGATCCTGCAACAACGCCCGGGCGATGGCGATCCGCTGTTTCTGCCCGCCGGACAACTGCTGGCCGCGTTCGCCCAACGGACTGTCGAGACCTTCGGGCAACAATTCGATCAGGCTGTCGAGTTGCGCCAACCTTGCGACTTCGGCAATCGCTTCACGGCTGGCGTCCGGCACCGCGTAAGCGAGGTTGTCGGCCAGGCTGCCGCGAAACAGCACGATGTCCTGACTGACCACGGCTATCCGCCGACGCAGCTGGAACAGGTCCAGTTCACGCAGATCGACCTCGCCCAGCAGCACCCGGCCAGCTTGCGGATCGTGATGGCGTTGCAGCAGATCGATCAGCGTTGATTTACCGACGCCGGAGCCGCCGCTCAGGGCGACTTTCAAGCCATAGGGAATTCGCGCTTCGATGCCGCGCAAGGTCGTCGGACGACCGGGATGGCTGAAGTGCACGTCGTCGAAACGCAACTCGCCGGAGGTCGGCATCGGCTTGGGTTCAACCGGTGTTAGCACGGTCGGTTCTTCACCGCGCAGTTCCATGACCCGGCCAAGGCTGACGGTCATCCGCTGAATCGCGACATAGAGCCCGAGCAGGCTCTGAACCGGTCCGACCGCCATCCCCAGGTACGTGGAAAACGCGATCAGCGCGCCCAGTTGCCAGGTCCCCTGCACCACCCAATAACCGCCAATCAAAAACGCACACGCCCGGGACAATGACGTCAGCGTGCCGGGCACCGCCTGGGTAAAAAACTCGGTGACTTGCAGGCGCAGCAGCTGGCTCATATAGCCTTGACCAAGCGACTCCAGACGGCGCGATTCGCGTTGTTGCTGGCCGGCAGACTGGATGAATTTCATCACCGGCAAGGTCTCGACCATGAACGAGGACATGTCCGCCGAGCGCTCGCGCAACTGCCGTACATCGCGCTCGACTTTGCGCCGCATCCAGCGCAGCCAGAGGATGTCGAGGGGAATCAGCACCAATGCCAGCAGTGAAAGTTTCCACGACAGGGTCAGCAGCATCGCCACCGCCACCACCAGGCCAACCACGCTCGATACCGCCGAGAACAGCGAATCCACAGCGAAGCGCTGGATCTCCGCGACGTCGCCATCCAGGCGCGACATCAGATCACCGATGCGCCGCTGTCCATAGAAGCTCGGTGACAGGGTTTGCAGATGTCGATAAAGGTCGTCGCGCAGCGAGAACAGAATCCGCCCGGACAGCCGCGTGTGCAGGTAGCGATTGATCCCCGACAGCGCTGTGCCGAGCAGCCCGGCGAGAATCATCAATCCGGCAATCAACACCAGCATCGGGAAGTTTTTCGCCAGCAAGCCATCGTCGATCAATAGTTTGGTCAGCCACGGCTGCACCAGCACCAGCGAAGAAGCGCAGACCGACAAGCCGAGCAGCCCGGCAATCGCCAATCGATGCGGGCGCACAAAACTGTAGAGCCAACGCAACGCCGCTTGCAGGGCTTCGGGGTTCTGGCTGTCGATCAGCCGAACGATCAAGCGCTGCATCACGAACGCAACTGTTTGAGCTTGCGATACAGGGTCGCGCGGCTGATGCCCAAGGCGTCGGCGGCGGCCGAGACGTTGCCCTGATGGCTGTCCAGGGCCTGGCGGATCAGCTCCAGTTCGTTTTCGCGAATGCTGCCCGATGCCGGGCGTTCAGTGGCGGTCAGTTCGTCGAGCATGCTGTCGGGCAGGTGGTCGAGGGTGAGCACCGTGTCCCCGGGTTCGCGCATGGCCAGCGCGGTGCGCAGGACCATTTCCAGTTGGCGAATGTTGCCTGGCCAATGGTAGCCGTCGAGCAAGCGACTCAGATCGTCATGCAGGACCATCGTCGGGGCATCAAGTTTGGCCAGCAGACGAGCAACCAAGCTGCTGAAATCCTCGCGCTCGCGCAGGGCCGGGAGCATCACACTGATGCCGTTGACCCGGTAGAACAGGTCTTCACGGAAGTGTTTTTCTTCGACCAGGCGCTTGAGGTCTCGGTGGGTGGCGCAGATCAGCGCGACGTCGATGTCTTGTTCCTCGCCCGCGCCCAGCGGCGCCACTTTACGGTCCTGCAACACCCGCAGCAGACGGGCCTGCAAGGCCAGCGGCATGTCACCGATTTCGTCGAGGAACAAGGTGCCGCCGTGGGCCTGTTGCAGTCGTCCGATCATGCCGCCACGACGGGAGCCGGTGAAGGCGCCTTCGCGGTAGCCGAACAGTTCCGACTCGATCAGGCCTTCAGGGATTGCCGCGCAGTTCACCGCAACGAAAGGTTTGTCACAGCGGGTTCCGGCCATGTGCAGCGCACGGGCGATGACTTCTTTACCGGTGCCGGTTTCACCGAGCAGCAACACCGGCAATTCATTGGCCAGCCCTTGGCGGGCCATGCGCAAGGCCCGGGCATAACGCACGTTACTGCCGGCCAGGGATTCGAGATCCGGTTGTGGCTTGGCGGTTTTCGCGGGGCTGCGCGGCGGTGTGCTGACGTTGATGGAACGTTGCGGCGCCCGCAGGGTTTTGTAGAAGAATTCGCCTTTGGCGGTCTGCAAACTGCCGACGCCACCTTGATGCAGACGGGACAGCAATTGCAGGCCATCGACACCGAGAAATTCCTCGCAACGCCGACCGACCAGGGCCGAACGCTCGGCACGCAGCAACTGACAGGCTTGCGCGCTGACCGCCAGGATCTGTCCGCCGAGACTCACCGCCAGCAGGCCCTGCCAAGGGGATTCAAGGTATTGCCGACGGCTGTGGAACGCGAGGACGATTTCGTCCGGGTAACTGGCGTTGAACACGCGGCTTTCGATCTGGCTGACGGCCATGGCCAGCAATGCTGTGCTGTCATGAACGCGGCCGAGGGGGCCTTCGCGGGTCAGGTCAAGGACGCCGAGGATGTCGCCTTGGGGGCAATGGATCGGCACCGATGTGCAGGAGAAATCGCTTAGACGATCGAGGTAATGCTCGCCGCAATCGATCATCGTCGGCCGGGCTTCCACCAGTGCGGTGCCCAGTGCGTTGGTACCACGAGCGGCTTCGCTCCAGCAGGCGCCCAGGGTGATGTCTTGCAGGCCGCTGCCCTTGAGGCGGTCGGCGCGTCCTTCGACGGCGAGGATGGTGGCGTCGGAGTTGGCGAGGATGATCAGGCCTTCCTTGCCTTGGCGTTCAGCCAGGTAGTCGATGGCCGGTAATGCGGCGTCGATCAGCAGGCGATTGCTTGCCAACAGCACGTCGAGGCTGGCGCTCGATTCCAGCGCCAGTTCGTGCTTGGCGTTGAAATGCACGCCATGGCTGAGGCTGCGCCGCCACGACGCATCGATTTCTGCCCGCAGAACACCATCGGGGACTTCGCCCTCCAGATGGAGTTTTTCCCGGGCCAGCCGGGCTTCGCGGTGCAGCTTGGGAGAAGGTGTTTTTATTAGCGTCATCAAGCGCTCCGGATCGGTCCGCTTTGCGCCTTTCAAGTTCAGCGCCCTGCCGCAATCTTTACGTTAACGTCAGGGCGATGGCAAGTGCCTTACAGCACTTGCGTTCTGTCAGGTGGACCGAGTCATCGTTCTTCGCGGGCAAGCCTCGCTCCTACAGGGTTGAGGCGAACCAAAATTCCCCCCCAGGCAAATAACCTGTAGGAGCGAGGCTTGCCC
>NZ_JASCOM010000261.1:0-7991 GCF_029959925.1 Pseudomonas sp. PS02303 | reverse complement strand
GGCAAGCCTCGCTCCTACAGATCTAGCGTCGTTCACATTCTCGGCGAACGGCACAAACCCGTAGGAGCGAGGCTTGCCCGCGAAGACTGACTAACAGTCACCAAACCTCGCAACCCTGTCCCCAATCTGCCAATCCCCGACATCCCCTCTAGGAGCAAATCCTGCAGAGGACTACAATCGCACCCCCGCCTCGATGGCTGATCTGCCCCGCCCATGTTGACCTGTTCCGTACACCCGCTGCCCTATCGCGCCAACCCCGCCGAGTACTTCGCGGCGATTTGTCATGCCCCCGGTGCCGTGCTGCTCGACAGCGGCCGGCCCACTGCTGATCGCGGGCGTTATGACCTGCTCAGCGCCTGGCCGCTGCAGCAAATAGCAGTATTGCCTGACGAAAGTGGCAGCGATTTCCTGCAACGCCTTCGCGACCATCTGGCACGACTGGGTGAAGCGGCAGTCTCCGATGAACTGCCATTCGCCGGCGGGCTGATCGGTTATCTGAGTTATGACTTCGGACGGCATCTTGAACACCTGCCGAGCCAGGCGCAGGACGACCTGCAATTGCCGGATGCGCGTTTCGGGCTGTACGACTGGGCATTGATCAGCGATCACCATTTGGCTACCAGTCAACTGGTGTTCCACCCGACACTGATCGACAGCGAGCGCCAGCGCTTGATCGCCTTGTTCAGTCAGCCTGCGGTTGAGCCGATCGAGCCGTTCAGTTTGAAAGCCCCGATGAAGGCCGACCTGAGCGCTGACGAGTATCGCCACGCACTTGAGCGCATTCAGCAGTACATCCAGGCGGGCGATTGTTATCAGGTGAACTTCGCCCAGCGCTTTCGTGCGCAATGTGCGGGTGATCCGTGGGCCGCGTATGTCGCGCTGCGGGCCGCGTGCCCGACACCGTTTTCCGGTTTCCAGAGCCTGCCCGACGGCGGCGCGGTGTTGAGTCTGTCGCCTGAGCGCTTCGTCAAAGTCAGTGAACGTCATGTGGAAACCCGCCCGATCAAAGGCACCCGTCCGCGTGGCCTGACGGCTGCCGAAGACGCCGCGAACGCTGCCGAACTGCTGGCCAGTCCCAAGGACCGTGCCGAGAACCTGATGATCGTCGACCTGCTGCGCAACGACCTCGGTCGCACTTGCCGCATCGGCTCGGTGCGGGTGCCGGAGTTGTTCAGTCTGGAAAGCTATCCGAATGTGCATCACCTGGTGAGCAGCGTGACCGGCGAACTGGCGGATGACCGGGATGCGCTGGATCTGATCGCTGGCAGTTTTCCGGGCGGATCGATTACCGGTGCGCCGAAGATTCGTGCCATGCAGATCATCGACGAGCTGGAGCCGACCCGACGTGGGTTGTACTGCGGCTCGTTGCTGTACCTGGACGTGCGCGGCGAGATGGACAGCTCCATCGCCATTCGCAGCTTGCTGGTCAAGGATGGGCAAGTGTGCTGCTGGGGCGGTGGCGGGATTGTCGCGGACTCGGAATGGCAGGCGGAGTATCAGGAATCGATTACCAAGGTGAAGGTTCTGCTCGACACCCTGCAAAACCTTTGATTCCGGGCTTTTGTGGCGAGGGAGCTTGCCCCTCGCCACAGGTTGTGTTTACAGACTTAGGGCCCGATTCGAAGCCTTGATGAACTCCTGCTTCAAGTCCTCAAAGGTATGCACCGCCGGGAACTGCGGAAACTCGCGAATCACATTATCCGGCGCATGAAACAGAATCCCCGCATCCGCCTCACCGAGCATGGTGGTGTCGTTGTAGGAATCCCCTGCCGCAATGACCCGATAGTAAAGACTCTTGAACGACAGAACCGACTGCCGCTTCGGATCTTTCTGACGTAACTGATAGCTCGTCACCCGTCCCGAATCGTCGGTGATCAAGCGATGGCACAGCAAGGTCGGGAAGCCCAGTTGACGCATCAGCGGCTGGGAAAACTCGTAGAACGTGTCCGACAGAATCACCACCTGAAACCGCTCACGCAGCCAGTTGACGAACTCGATGGCGCCGTCCAGCGGCTTCAGCGTGGCGATCACTTCCTGGATGTCAGTGAGCTTCAAGCCGTGCTCGTCGAGAATCCGCAGGCGCTGCTTCATCAGCACGTCGTAGTCGGGAATGTCCCGGGTGGTCGCCCTCAGGGATTCAATACCGGTTTTTTCAGCGAACGCGATCCAGATTTCCGGGACCAGCACACCTTCGAGATCCAGACAGGCAATTTCCACAAGACACTCCCATTTGTATTGATTATTGAGTCGAGCGAGTAAAAGACTGCCGAACTCTAGCGACTCAGGCTGCCCCGCGCAACGCACAGGGCGCGCCCGCCGCCGCAGGATTTTGTTACCATCAGCCCCATATAGAGCGCCCAGCGCCACCGACCTGTAGGAAGCCGCCCTGATGAGCCCATCGTTCGATGTTGTGGAACTCGCCACGACCTATGCCAACAAATCCGCCCAGGACATCCTGAAACTCGCGTTTGCCGAGTTTGGCGATGACCTGTGGATATCTTTCAGCGGCGCCGAAGACGTGGTGCTCGTGGACATGGCCTGGAAGCTGAACAAGAACGTCAAAGTGTTCAGCCTCGACACCGGTCGCTTGCACCCGGAGACCTACCGCTTCATCGATCAGGTGCGCGAGCACTACAAGATCGACATTGAGCTGGTGTCCCCGGACTACACGAAACTGGAGCCGTTCGTGAAGGAAAAAGGCCTGTTCAGTTTCTACAAGGATGGCCATGGCGAGTGCTGCGGCATCCGCAAGATCGAACCGCTGCGTCGCAAACTGTCGGGCGTGAGCGCCTGGGCCACCGGCCAGCGTCGGGACCAGAGCCCGGGTACCCGCAGCGCTGTTGCGGTGATGGAAATCGACACCGCGTTTTCCACCCCGGAACGCACCCTCTACAAATTCAACCCGCTGGCGCAGATGACCAGCGAAGAGATCTGGGGTTACATCCGCATGCTCGAACTGCCGTACAACAGCCTGCACGAACGCGGCTTCATCAGCATTGGCTGCGAACCCTGCACCCGCCCGGTGCTGCCGAACCAGCATGAACGTGAAGGCCGTTGGTGGTGGGAAGAGGCGACGCAGAAAGAATGCGGGCTGCATGCGGGGAATATCATCAGCAAGTCCAAGGCCTGAGCCCGAGCCGGGTGAATTCCCCTGTGGGAGCGAGCCTGCTCGCGATAGCGGTGTAACAGTCAACAATACTGTTGAATGCCCCGGCAAGCCGGTCTCACTCCCACAGGCTTAGTGTTCTGTTTTATAAATGTGTACACACGAATGTCACCATAGGTGCCATTTATGTGTGCACTTTTGTTTTCTGCGCCCCAAAAAGTTACACCCTCTTTTCCTGACTTCCCCAGTCGAGTTTTCCCACCTCCTCCGACGAAAAATAAATACCTGTTCAACCGGTCAATTTATATCGCCTTTTTTTCAGTTACTTATCGTGATTCATCAACAAAACGAAATGAGAACCTATTTTTATAGATCGGTAGCTGGCATGGATCTGGCTTAAGTGCATACATGTTTTGTATACAATCAACTCAAAACATACACACACTTAGATCCGCAAGCCTGAAGCGCCCTATCCCGTACAGGCTGCAGATGCCCCGTAACCAATGATGCTTTTGCCCGCGACGAAGATTTGTCGAGCTCACGCTCATGCACAGTCATCGCGACGCCAAGCTCGGAGCCTGCCGGAATGCGTACTAGCCTCTCCAATAACAACATCGCGCTGGATCTGCCCTCCTTTCCACCCACCGCTCAAGATCAAACTGTTCAAGAACCCGTGGTACTCAGCCCGCGCCTGCACAACAAGGACCTGGCGCCGACCAAGGCCGAAGGCCGACGCTGGGGCCGCTACAGCATCTTCGCCCTGTGGACCAACGACGTTCACAACATCGCCAACTATTCCTTCGCCATTGGCCTGTATGCGCTGGGTCTGGGTGGCTGGCAGATTCTGTTGTCCCTGGGGATCGGCGCGGCGCTGGTGTATGGCTTCATGAACCTTTCCGGCTACATGGGGCAAAAGACCGGCGTGCCGTTTCCTGTCATCAGCCGGATCAGTTTCGGTATCCACGGGGCGCAAATTCCTGCGTTGATCCGCGCCATTATCGCCATCGCCTGGTTCGGCATTCAGACGTACCTGGCGTCCGTAGTGTTTCGCGTGCTGCTGACGGCGGTGCATCCCGGCTTCGCCGACTACGACCACAACTCGATCCTTGGTCTGTCGAGCCTGGGCTGGGTATGTTTCGTGGCGATCTGGCTGGTGCAACTGGGCATCCTCGCCTACGGCATGGAAATGGTACGGCGCTATGAAGCGTTCGCCGGGCCGGTGATTCTGCTGACCGTCGCCGCGCTCGCCGCCTGGATGTACACCCAAGCCGACGCAACCATCGCCTGGTCGATCCGCGAGCCGCTGACCGGTGGTGAGATGTGGCGCAATATTTTTGCCGGCGGCGCATTGTGGCTGGCGATCTACGGGACGTTGATCCTCAACTTCTGCGACTTCGCCCGTTCATCGCCGTGCCGCAAAACCATCAAGGTCGGAAATTTCTGGGGCTTGCCGGTGAATATTCTGGTGTTCGCGGCCATCACCGTCCTGCTTTGTGGTGCGCAATTTCAGATCAATGGCCGGATCATCGAAAGCCCGACTGAAATCATCGCCTCGATCCCCAACACCTTCTTCCTGGTGCTCGGCTGCCTGGCGTTCCTGATCGTCACCGTAGCGGTGAACATCATGGCCAACTTCGTCGCCCCGGCGTTCGTGCTCAGTAACCTGGCGCCTAAATACCTGACCTTCCGCCGCGCCGGGCTGATCAGCGCAACCATCGCGGTGCTGATCCTGCCGTGGAACCTCTACAACAGCCCACTGGTGATCGTGTATTTCCTGTCCGGCCTCGGCGCCCTGCTAGGCCCGTTGTACGGCGTGATCATGGTCGACTACTGGCTTGTACGAAAAGGCCAGGTCAACGTGCCGCAGTTGTACAGCGAAGACCCCAACGGCGCTTATTACTACAGCCGTGGAGTCAATTTACGCGCCGTAGCGGCGTTCATTCCTGCCGCATTGATTGCCATCGTCCTGGCGCTGGTGCCGGGCTTCCACCTCGTTTCACCGTTCTCGTGGCTGATCGGCGCCGGGATTGGCGCAATGCTCTACCTGATCATCGCCAAGCGACAGCCCCATTACGCCGACGTCAGCGGTGAAAGCATCGCAGTCGACAACGTCTGCCACTAATCCACTCGCGGCCCGCCAGCGCCGGGCCGCAGAACCGCCCTGCAATAAGGACTACTCATGCGAATTCTCGTGGTCAACGTCAACACCACCGAGTCCATCACCCAGGCCATCGCCCGATCCGCCCAGGCGGTGGCCGCGCCGGGAACGGAAATCGTCGGCCTGACGCCCTACTTCGGCGCCGACTCCATCGAAGGCAATTTCGAAAGTTATCTGGCCGCCATCGCCGTAATGGACCGGGTCATGGCCTACGACCAGCCCTTCGATGCTGTGATCCAGGCCGGCTACGGCGAACACGGTCGCGAAGGCTTGCAGGAATTGCTCAACGTGCCGGTGGTGGACATCACCGATGCAGCGGCCAGTACGGCGATGTTCCTCGGCCATGCCTATTCGGTGGTCACCACCCTGGACCGCACCGTGCCCCTGATCGAGGACCGGCTAAAACTGTCGGGGCTGTGGGACCGCTGCGCGTCGGTGCGGGCCAGTGGTCTGGCGGTGCTGGAACTGGAATCCGATCCGCAACGGGCGCTGGAGGCGATTGTCCGTCAGGCGGAACTGGCGGTGCAGGAAGACAAGGCCGAAGTGATTTGCCTGGGCTGCGGCGGCATGGCCGGGCTGGATGAACAGATTCGCCAGCGCACCGGGGTTCCGGTGGTGGATGGCGTGACGGCGGCGGTGACCATTGCCGAATCGCTGGTGCGGTTAGGGTTGTCCACTTCCAAGGTGCGGACGTATGCGACGCCACGGCCGAAGAACATTATTGGTTGGCCGGGGCGGTTCGGGCGGTAGACCGCGTTATCGTTCATCGCGAGCAGGCTCGCATTGGATCTGTGTCGTTCACAAATCCCCTGCTCGCGAAAGCAGCGACTCGGTCTCAAGCCAGGCTCAAACCGCACTGAACCGCTGCACCCACCCCCGCTCTGCAAACTGCTCAATAATGAAATCCACAAACGCCCGGGTCTTGCCCGGCAGCAGTTTGTGTTCCGCGTAATAGATAGAAATGTTGCCGTCGTCGACATACCAGTCCGGCAACACCCGTTGTAACGTCCCGGCTTCCAGATACCCCACAGCAAACGGCATGCTTACCAACGCAATGCCCAACCCCTGCGCCGCCGTCGCACACGCCGCTTCCGAATCGCTCATGGTCATGCGCGCCTTCAGCGCCAGCGGGTTGTGTTGCTGAGTACGACTGGTCAATTGCCAGGAACGCACCCGACCGGTCTGTGGGGAGCGGATCAGGATGCCGTCGTGGTCCTTGAGTTGATCGGGCTCGACGATCACAGGCCGCGCCGCCAGATACTCCGCCGACGCCACCAGCACCCGATGCGCCGGCGTCAGCTTGCGCGCCACCACGCCTTGCGGCAGCTCAAATCCCCCACCAATCGCCGCATCGAAGCCCTGAGCGATCAGATCGACCTGCCGGTTGTCGAAATGCCAATCCGGGTTGATCGCCGGAAATCGCCGCAGAAACTCGGCCAGTAAGGGCACCACATATAAACGCCCGAACACCGTGCCCATGCTGACTTTCAATGTTCCCGCTGGCCGACCCTCAGCGCTGGCGAGGTTGGCCACCGCATTCTGGATCGTGTGAAGGCTGGAACTGACTTCGCCGAGAAACAGGTGACCTGCCTCGGTCAGCGTCAGGCTTCGCGTGCTGCGCTGGAACAGCCGCACACCCAGCCGGGCCTCAAGCTTGGCAACACTTTTGCCCACCGCCGCCGGGGTCAGGCTCAACCGTCGCGCGGCTTCGGCGAAGCTGCCAACCTCGGCGCTGCGCACGAAGCATTCGATACTGCTGAAGGTTTCCATAGGCGCCACTATAAACTTCTGGTTTACACAGACTATCGCAATTGCCGTCTACACAGCGTGTAATCCGCAATCAATACTAGGCTCCATCAACCGAGGCATCTCGCCTCGGGACTTCGGAGATCGTTATGACTACTCAGAACCTCAGCGGCAAAGTGGCTTTGATTCAAGGCGGGTCCCGCGGCATCGGCGCCGCCATCGTCAAACGCCTGGCCGCTGAAGGCGCAACCGTTGCCTTCACCTATGTCAGCTCCACGGCCAAAGCCGAAGCCTTGCAAGACAGCATCACCGGCAATGGCGGCAAAGCCCTCGCCATCAAGGCCGACAGCGCTGACGCCGAGGCCATTCGCCGCGCCGTGACCACCACCGTAGAAACTTTTGGTCGCCTCGACATCCTCGTCAACAACGCCGGCGTGCTGGCCGTTGCGCCACTGGAGGATTTCAAACTCGAAGATTTCGACCAGACCCTGGCCATCAACGTGCGCAGCGTGTTCATCGCCACCCAGGCCGCCGCCAAACACATGACTGAAGGCGGTCGCATCATCAACATCGGCAGCACCAACGCCGACCGCATGCCCTTCGCCGGTGGCGGCCCTTACGCCATGAGCAAATCAGCGCTGGTCGGTCTGACCAAAGGCCTGGCCCGCGACCTCGGCCCGCGCGGCATCACCATCAACAACGTGCAACCGGGCCCGGTCGACACCGACATGAACCCGGCCGACGGTGACTTCGCTGACAGCCTGATCCCGCTGATGGCGGTGGGCCGTTACGGCACTTCCGAGGAAATCGCCAGCTTTGTGGCCTATCTGGTCGGGCCGGAAGCCGGTTACATCACAGGGGCGAGCCTGACCATCGACGGTGGTTTTGGCGCCTGATGCGCTAGACGCAATCACAATGTGAGGGCGAGCCTGCTCGCGAAGACGGTGCGTCAGGCGACATTGATGTCGTCTGACCTTCCGC
>NZ_JASCOM010000260.1:0-8090 GCF_029959925.1 Pseudomonas sp. PS02303 | reverse complement strand
CCCCCCCCCCCCCCCCCCCCCCCCCCCCCCCCCCCCCCCCCCCCCCCCCCCCCCCCCCCCCCCCCCCCCCCCCCCCCCCCCCCCCCCCCCCCCCCCCCCCCCCCCCCCCCCCCCCCCCCCCCCCCCCTAGATCGAATACGGTAAGGGATCTATCGCCTGATAGGCAGTTACAGAGATCTATGCGGCCTTAGAAAGACGCAGCTATCGCCTGTGCAAGCTGCTGGTCGGACATCAGCGGAGAGCTGTAAGTCGCCCTGTAGAAGCGTGACGCCTGTTCAAACTGCGCGCCACGAATTTCGCCATCTGAGCCAATGAATGCCAGTGCATCAGGTTTGGCTGGCTTGAAATTTTTCGTGGCCAGCATCGTCAGCGCTGTCGTTCCTGAAAGAAGGAAGGTTGGAGCCATTGTTATCATCATCATCGAATTTTGATATGAGCCTTTGTTTTCAGCGGAGGCTTGGGCGCTAATTGACACAACGGCTACGATTGCCAGGGTCTTCCAGAAATCCATTCTTCGATGCTTCCATTGCCATTTAGGGGGGCACCATAACATTCTAGTACCAGCTCGATTCTTATCAGCCTCAACTAATGCCTTGAACACCAAAAAAATGGTTCAGCGCTATTAACTCAATCAAAGCTACGAAAATACATAACACAATGAATCCAGGGCTGAAAACCCGCTTACGGTTGGAAGATTCACTGCCTAGCCCACATGGTTCTGAATCACCGGAAATCAGCAGAAGAAACCCCAGCCACGCCAAAATACCGACCTTGCCTTTGAAGCTCTGATTTCGCCATGCGGTCATCTGATATTTCCCGCACCGGGATTTATTCGGCCCAACGTCGTTTGTTCGGGACACCCCTCTAGCTTCTCCTCAACTTTCTGGAATGAGCGAGCTATCTTCACCAGCGCGTTGGCTCCTTGCTCATCGCCTTCGGCCAGCATGCGGTCTGCTACTCCGAACAGATCCACGCCTGCCCACTTGAGGGTGGCAGCTGCTTCTTTCATGTCGCCGCGCAGTTCTTTAGTAGAGTTGTTCATTCCTATGCAGTCTCCATCACTCACTATTCTGGCAGGAAATTGTGATCAGCCCCTGCTCAACCTGATTAGATCGCACATCAGCATATCTAAATGCTCATACAGTTTTCCAATCCTCTCCATGCACACTTAAAACTCTGGATCTACAGACGGTTCCGTAGCACTAAATAGATCTTGGGCGGTTCTTTCATGTGCCAACGCAGCCCTTCGCGGAAGGATAGCGCAAAGCTAGCTACTGCCGCATGAGTGGATGCTCGCCTTAAACTCTGCAAGGCGTGTTCCCCGGCCGCTTACGCAGACGCCGCGAGCAACCGAGATTGACCAACTGTTGCCGCATCAATGGATGCTTGTCTGATCTGTGCAAGGTTGTTCGCTGGCCGCTTAAGATTTTCTTCTTCCAGTCACGCGCTGAACATTGAGCAAGATTTGTGTTGCAGACGCTTACGGCGAAACGGCGTGTCGTTGCAGATTTCGTGCAGGAAAGAAGCACTGCCTATCCGATCATTTGATAACAAGCCCTGGCGCGAAATCAAAAAAATCACACCCATTAAAAACTTGAGAGCCTACTCACGCTTTTCTCAGTATTTTACTTATAACGAGGGGGAGGAGGCAGACGCAGACATCACCGAGCACCTCGATGTCGAACGTGCGAAGTATTGTCTCTGCCTACGTTGCTCCGGCTGCCATTGACGGTGGTATGGCCGGCCCCCGGCTTGATTGCCTGGATCTTGATAAGCAAGTATCTCGATCATTTGCCGCTGTATCGGCTGGAGCAGATCGCCCAGCGTGACGGGGTCACTCTGGGCTGCTCAACCTCGTCGGAGTGGTTAGGCCGCTAGAGTTTTTGCCCTGCAACCCTTGGCCGATCGATTGCTTGAATTACTGCATCAACGCCTGATTTTGCATGCCGAAGAAACCCCGGTGCAGCAAATGGATCCCGGCAAGGAGAAACCAACCGGGCCTATCTGTGGTGTTATCGCAGCACCGACCCTGGATGAGAGGTCAGGCGTTGCCATGTTCGACTATCAGTCCCGGACGCAGTGGTGCGTATCTTCGTCACAGAATTTTCGAGTCCGCGAAGCATCCCAATACCGACCTGCATGCTGAATCAACCTGTAAGTTAAGTCGATGATTTTATTGAGGTGTGAATACTCGCGTTGCCGGACTTGTCATTTTTTACGACACGCAATGAGTGCGGTGCGCATTACTGACTAACATTTTCCACATTGTGGCCGATGCTTTACCTATAGGAATAGGAGCAATACCGATGAGAAACAATCAACCGGTCACGCAGCGCGAGGTTGTTCTCG
This sequence comes from Pseudomonas sp. PS02303, assembly GCF_029959925.1. Lineage (NCBI taxonomy): Bacteria > Pseudomonadati > Pseudomonadota > Gammaproteobacteria > Pseudomonadales > Pseudomonadaceae > Pseudomonas > Pseudomonas sp. PS02303. The sequence continues at coordinate 5,741 of NZ_JASCOM010000260.1, read as the reverse complement.
GGCTTCAGCAAAAACTCATCTCCACAACGGACGTACGAGGTGTCATAACTTACTGCAATGATGCGTTCGTCGATATAAGCGGTTTCGAGGAAGCGGGCCTGATCGGCGCGCCCCAAAATATCGTTCGTCACCCTGATGTACCTCCTGCCGTATTCGCCCATATGTGGGGCGCGCTAAAGCAAGGCAAGCCATGGATGGGCATCGTCAAGAATCGTTCGAAAAACGGAGATCACTACTGGGTCAATGCCTATGTCACCCCGATTTTCGACGGTGTCCAGATTGTTGGCTACGAATCGGTCAGGGTGAAGCCGACCGGTGAACAGATTCGTCGGGCGGAAACGCTGTACAAACGCATCAGTCTCGGGAAATCAGCCATACCATACCGTGATAGATGGCAACCGGCTCTGCTCGCTTCGTTGCCGACTGTTGTCATGGGTTTAGTAGGCACGCTGTGTGGCGCGATGCTCGGCATTCCTGAAGCTATTATGCTAGCTGTCGCAATATCAGTACCTATAGGCCTGCTAGTGTCGCATCGACAAAATCAAGGGGCGTTGCGTCTGCTGGGAATGTCGGAAGCTTCAACCTCCGATTCGCTGCTGGCGAAGATGTACAGCGACGAACGCGGCCCTCAGGCGCGCCTTGAAACTGCGTTCGTCAGCCAGGCTTCCCGACTCAAGACCTGTCTCACTCGATTGCACGACACGGCTGAACAATTGAACGAGTTGGCCGGCAGATCCGATAGCCTTGCTGCGGACAGCTTCCGAGGACTTGAACGCCAGCGCGTCGAGACCGAGCAAGTATCAGCCGCTGTCAATCAGATGGCAGCCACAACGCAAGAAGTCGCCAGCCACGTTCAACGCACTGCTGACGCCACCCAGGAAGCCAGTGTGCTCACCGGGCGCGGACGCGAGGTGGCTCGAGACACCCGAGAAGCTATCCAGTTGCTCTCGACTGTGGTGGGTGAAACTGAGCTAACAGTCGCTCAATTAGCCAAGGACAGTAATGAAATTGGCACAGTGGTCGACGTAATCAAAGGCATTGCCGATCAGACAAACTTGCTGGCGCTGAACGCGGCCATTGAAGCCGCTCGGGCGGGCGACATGGGCAGAGGTTTTGCGGTAGTCGCCGATGAGGTGCGTCAACTGGCCCAGCGTACAACTGAATCAACCGCACAAATCCATAGCTTGATCTCAAAGTTGCAGGTCTCGTCTAACAACGCCGTAAAGATCATGGCGAGCGGACACCGCAGGGCCGACGAAGGTGTGGCATGGGTGCTTGAAGCGGACAAAGCCCTGGTGGGTATCAGTGAAGCCGTAGAGAATATCACTGACATGACCACCCAGATTGCCGCCGCGACTGAAGAGCAAACTGCGGTTGCCGAGGAAATCAGCCGCAACATCAACACAATCGTGGATCTGGCCGATCAGACGTCTGAGCAAGCAAGGCATTCGGCTGAGCTAAGCAGCGAATTGACTCAGACAGCCAAAATTCAATATTCGTTGGTTGAGCGGTTCAATCGGTAGTTCACCAGAATGAATGCGCAGACTTCACATAAGAGTTTTGCTACTTATAAAAGGCGGCGTAAATTTAAAGTCGAATTTGACTATATACTCCGTGATATTAGGTTTTGGTTTCGTTCGATGCTCGGCGAGCAAGTGGTCAAGCGCTTTAACTAAAATCGGCAGTTCTTCGTCGCGGAAGCAGACATATTCTGTCGACTAGCCCAAGTATCGGCAAGGCGTACCTGGCGAAGTTTTAGCTCTTGGGCAAAGGCCTCTGCTGCAATCTTGGGAAGTATGCCGATGCCTAGGCGTAGTTCGGCTAACTAGGCCAGCTATGCATGATCTCTTTCTCAGAGGATCATAAGATTTAGAACGCAGATTCTCTATCTGCTCTGTTGCCCGATATTTAGAAAGCTTGAGAAATTGATAGCTAGCTTGAGCGCTCCGCTTTCGTAGGTTACTCAGCGCTTCCGACTTACTCTGTTTTAACAACGATATCCGCCTAATGATGACGGCTGCAGTTGATGCCGTGGATCGTATTCTCAGATCTGGTTTAAATACACAAAGCAGAACTGCTTCTCGTCAACCTCTTCCAGAAGGGTGAGTACACCGATGATCTCTTTTTAAACTCCAAATCTAAGTCCACCGGGGAGGTTATGGGCGCACTGTATGCGATCAATAGACGATGGGGCAGGGGGCCGTCTCCATACATCCTGATTGGTGTATGCGGAGAGAGATAGTGAGCCAAAGTTTCGCGACCTGTGTTGATAAATTTTTGACATTGTACTGCCGACAACTCGCAATTCTACGAGCTATCAGACGGTACTGAGAGTAAATCTAAATCACGGTTATGTTTGATGAGTGCAATGAGAGGTTTTTAGGCAGTGGCGTTTCTAGAATACATCTTTCAAACTACAGCATTAAGAGCTCGAAATGCGAATTATTATTAAAGGCAATATTTTCAATATTGATACGCAGAGATGACTTTATCTGTTAGGCACCAGGAGCAAAATAATATTAAATAAAATAACTATTAGCCGATAAATTTTCTGATCAATGGCACGCCTCTAGGTTAACCAGATCTCCCACTATGAAGAGAAAACTCTATGATTTGGTTCCTGAATCTACGCCTTGCGGCAAAGCTGTCGATATCATTTTTGGTCTGCGCATTGATAACTGTCGCGATCGGGTTCGTTGGGATGACCGGTAACGCCAGGTTAGGCGACACAATCGCATCCATATTCGGCAATAATATAACATCAATTAACAAAGTAAATGAGGCGCTTCAACAAGTAATTTATCACAATAGAGATCTGTACCTACTGCTGGCACAAAAGGCTGGTAACGCAAGTGAGTCGGAACTCGCAACCACTCAAAAATCATTATCTGATCGTAAGCGTACTGTAGAGAATTCATTCGCGATTTATCGTAGTACCCCGCTACGTGAAGACGAAAAAGTGCTGGGTGATAAATTCGAAACGGATTGGCCTGCTTATATAAAAGCGGCCGAGCAGTTCTCCAATACCTTGAAGTCGGGGGATTTGCCAGGAGCTAGGTCGCTTCTGACAGGAGATGTAAGTAGTAAGTACGGTTTCGCTGAAAAAGAAATGTTGGGGATCATCGCATCTAATATTGAGCAAGCTGACGATATGAAACGTGAGAGTGATGTACTCATTCAGAGCTCTAAGCTCACGTTGATTGCGGGTATGGTAATTGCTTTCGTTCTAGCAATAGGCTTGGGTCTTCTAATCACACGCCTCATTACGCGCCCCCTGTCTTACGCAGTAGCGGCTGCAGAGCGCATTGCCGCCGGTGATCTTACACAACGTATCGACGCAGGTGGCCAAGACGAAACCGGTCAGTTGCTTTCCTCCCTGGGTGGAATGCAGGCTAGCCTTAGAAATACAATCCAAAATATATCGAGTGCTTCAGATCAGCTTGCATCGGCAGCAGAAGAGCTAAGCGTCGTAACGGACAAAAGCACACGAGGCCTCACTCAGCAGAGCAGCGAAATCGAGCAGGCAGCCACTGCTGTCAACGAGATGACCGCAGCTGTCGATGAAGTCGCTCGCAACGCTGTTTCTACAGCAGAAATATCGCAACGCACGAATCAAGATGCCATGGCTGGTAAGAGCAAGGTTGGAGAAGCAGTTCTAGCAATTGAAGACATGGTTGGCGAAATAAATTCGTCTAGCTCGCAAGTTCAAGAGTTGGCTCATCAGACGAAAGAGATTAGCAAGGTACGTGAGGTGATTCGGTCGATTGCTGACCAAACCAATCTGCTGGCCTTGAATGCCGCCATTGAAGCTGCTCGAGCTGGGGAGCAAGGTCGCGGCTTTGCGGTGGTGGCTGACGAGGTGAGAGCCTTGGCTCATCGCACCCAGTCCTCCACTGTCGAAATTGAGGGGATGATTAATACCGCGCAAACAAGCGCTACCTCAGTAGTACAAACCATGAGTAAGAGTCAGCGCAAGGCAGATAACACACGTCAGTTGGCGCAGGCTGCAGGCGTTGCGCTGGAATCGATCACTGAAGGCGTCGCTGCAATTACAGAACGGAATCTGGTGATCGCAAGTGCCTCGGAAGAGCAGGCACAGGTTGCTCGTGAGGTAGACCGTAATCTCGTGAACATTCAAAGCTTATCAGCTCAAACTGCTACAGGAGCACATCAGACCAATGCTTCGAGCCACGAACTATCGAGGCTTGCAGTGTCCTTCACTCAGCTGGTAGCCAAATTTAAGCTTTAGATTTGGATGAAAAATACGTTTTACTGGTGCGGCTTTTAACTTACGTTACGCAGCACGATGCCCCAGTAAAGCCCATCAGACCGGATTCTTTGCCGTGGAATTGGGCTCTCCGATCTGGAGAGCGCTCCCTGCCAATTGCTCGTACAACTCATGCACCATTCTTGAGCTCACGGCCTTGGCAATCAAGGCTAGCGCGATGAGGCTGATCACCATAATGTGACTTTAAATCATCTCCATCACAATAGTGGCGGAGATGATTGGAGACTGAGTGACTGCAGCCAGAAAACCCACCACACAGAGTGCGATAGTTGGCTGCGCGGCCAGCTGGAACAGCTCTGCGGTATTCGCGCCGACAGCGGCTCCTACCGCCAGTCAAGGGGCAAAAATCCCGCCAGGGATATCCAAAAAATATGTCACTACGGTCGCCAAGAAACACGTAATTGGTGCGTGCCAGGGCAGGACAACATCGGATACGATGACCTGAGAGATAATGCCGTAGCAACTACTGAATTACATTCCGCCACTGAGCCAATCCAATATTGCGACTACCAATCCACAGATGCCGGCAAACCACGCTGAGTGTAAGCGCCGCCATTGCCAGATGATGAACTCTGGGTGTTGGCGCTGATTGAAAACTGACCCACCCTGCCGAATGAAAATTGACCCAGGACGGATTGCTGATTTCTGTCCCAGCAATTGTGGATAAGCTTAGCAGCAGTGTTCCGATTCAAGACGCATCAAGCCCCACCGCATTTATGCATGCAGCAGGGCATTTATGGTGCGGATCAAAATGGCTCATCTTCCCCGATATCATCTCCGTCCTTGCGCTTTCGTTCCCGTGATTTGATCTTTGTCTGGGCGGCCAAGGTGCTGTGTTGAAGGCGGTAAGACTCGTTGCCTGTTTCAACGATATGGCAATGGTGTGTCAGCCGATCCAGCAGAGCCGTAGTCATTTTGGCGTCGCCAAACACACTCGACCATTCCGAGAAGCTCAGGTTGGTGGTGATAACCACGCTGGTGTGTTCGTACAGTTTGGACAGCAGGTGAAATAACAGGGCACCGCCGCTTTGACTGAAGGGCAAATACCCCAGCTCATCCAGTATCACCAGGTCTGTTCGTAGCAGTCCCTGGGCGATTCGGCCTGCCTTACCATCGTACTTTTCACGCTCCAGCAGATTGACCAGATCCACCGTGGAGAAAAAGCGCACGCGTTTGTTGTGGGCCGTGATTCCGGATACAGCCAAGGCACTGGCCAGGTGTGTTTTCCCGGTTCCAGGGCCTCCGATGAACACGACATTTTGCGCGGTTTCAGTGAACGCTAAGCTGGATAGATCGCTGACCAGCCGGGCATCAGCGCTGGAAGCTCTGAAGTCAAAGCCAGCTAAGTCACGGTGCATGGGGAGTTTTGCCATGTTCATCTGATGATTCACCGAGCGCACCGCGCGATCCGCATGTTCCTGCTGAAGCAGATGTTCCAGCAGCCATTTCGATG
>NZ_JASCOM010000025.1:0-53276 GCF_029959925.1 Pseudomonas sp. PS02303 | reverse complement strand
AGCCTCGCTCCTACAGATCACACCGACCTGTAGGAGCGAGGCTTGCCCGCGAAGGGGCCATCAAACTCACCGCACATCCCCTTTGCTGCCCATTTTGAAACATCTGCCGACTACCCGGGTCCATTGCAGCTGCTAGGCTCCTTCCCAGGCCTTACTCGACAGACTCTTGCCCATGCTCGCGCGCCTGCTGTTTTTCTGTGGTCTTTTCATGGCCTCCACCTCGGCTGTGGCCATGACGATCTACAAGTCCAAAGACGCCAATGGCGTGGTCTCCTACAGCGACCGCCCCACGAAAGGCTCCCAGGTGTTCGTTTTTCGTGATCGCATGGTCGAGCACCTTGAGCGCCAGGTGTACCTGGAGATCAAGAAGCAGAAGGGCGTGGACAACGTGTACGTGCGCAACGACCTGTATGCGCCGGTCGAGATCGAGCTGAGTTTTGCCGGGTTGAGCAATGTCAGCGGCGCGCCGAGCCGACCGATTCGCCGGGTGATGCCGGCCCGCAGCAACATCCGTCTGGCGCTGCTCACGGCGACGAAGGCCGGAAGGCCGCTGGCGTACACCCCAAGGTTCGAATACTCCCTGGGCGACCCTTCAGGGGCTGCCATGGCCTATCGGTATCCGCTGCCCTGGCGTGGTGGGCCGTTTCGCTTGAGTCAGGGTGCCAACGGCCAATACAGCCATTTCGGCGCTAAAAACCGTTACGCCATGGACATCGCCATGCCCGAAGGCACGCCGATCATTGCGGCGCGGGGCGGGGTGGTGGTGAAAACCGAAAATGCCCAGACCGGACGTGGCACCGATCCTTCAGGCAATTTCGTGCGGGTGCTGCACGATGACGGGACGATGGGCGTGTACCTGCACCTCAAGCAAGGTTCGGTGGGCGTTCGCGAGGGGCAACGGGTAGCGGTGGGGAGTGCGCTGGCCCTGTCGGGCAACACCGGCAACAGCAGCGGGCCGCATTTGCACTTCGTGGTGCAGCGCAATACGGGGCTTGGGTTGGTGTCGATTCCGTATCAGTTCAATCAGCCAGTGGGTGCGTTGCCCAACTTTGCGTTGGGCAAGCAATAGCCGGATCAGCACGATTACTGTGGCGAGGGAGCTTGCTCCCGCTGGGCTGCGAAGCGGCCCCAACGCCTGCAACCGCACACCGCATTCATCGGTTTACGACTGCTACGCTCTGGCGCGGATCGGCCAGCGCGAGCAAGCTCTCTCGCCACAAGAGCTCGCTCGCCGCCGGTGTCGCGCTTAATCGAGCATCAACACCTTGGCCAGAATGATCTTCGGCCCTTTCATTTTCTTGATGATGATCCGCAAGCCTTCGACTTCCAGCACTTCTTCCTCTTCCGGCACCCGTTTCAGGGTTTCATAGATCAGCCCGGCGAGGGTTTCGGCTTCGATGTGGTCCAGATCGATGCCCAGCAGGCGTTCGACCTTGAACAACGGCGTATCGCCGCGTACCAGCAGCTTGCCCGGCTGGTACGCGAGAATGCCGCGCTCAGCCTTGCGGTGTTCGTCCTGAATGTCGCCGACCAGCACCTCAAGCACGTCTTCCATGGTCAGGTAGCCGATGATGTTGCCATCGGCTTCTTCGACCAGGGCGAAGTGCGAGCCACCCTTGCGGAACTGCTCCAGCAACTGCGACAGCGGCATGTGCCGCGACACGCGTTCCAGCGGCCGGGTCAGTTCGGCGAGGTTGAATGACTCGGGAATGTGGTCCAGAGCCGCCAGTTCCAGCAGCAGATCCTTGATGTGCAGCAAGCCGACGAACTCTTGGCGATCGCTGTCGTACACCGGATAGCGGCTGAACTTGTGGCGACGGAACATCGCCAGGATTTCCTTGAGCGGCGCGTTGAACTCCAGCGTCACCAGGTCTTCACGGGAGTTAGCCCAGTCGACCACCTCCAGCTCGCCCATTTCCACGGCGGAAGCCAACACACGCATGCCTTGGTCGCTCGGGTCCTGGCCACGGCTGGAGTGCAGGATCAGTTTCAGTTCTTCACGGCTGTAATGGTGTTCGTGATGCGGGCCGGGTTCACCCTGGCCGGCGATCCGCAGGATGGTGTTGGCGCTGGCGTTGAGCAGGTAGATCGCCGGGTACATGGCCCAGTAGAACAGGTACAGCGGCACTGCGGTCCAGAGCGACAGCAACTCGGGTTTGCGAATGGCCCAGGATTTCGGGGCCAGCTCACCGACCACAATGTGCAGGTACGAGATGACGAAGAACGCAGCGAAGAACGATACGCCTTTGACCACTTCGGGCGACTGCACGCCGGCGGCTTCAAGCAGCGGCTCCAGAATGTGTGCGAACGCCGGTTCACCGACCCAGCCCAGGCCCAGGGAGGCGAGGGTGATACCCAATTGGCACGCTGAGAGGTACGCATCGAGCTGACTGTGAACGGTGCGCAGGATGTGTCCGCGCCAGCCGTTTTTCTCAGCGATGGCCTCGACCCGGGTCGAGCGCAATTTGACCATGGCGAATTCCGCCGCAACGAAAAAGCCGTTGAGCAAAACCAGGATCAGAGCAAAAAGAATCATGCCGAAATCGGCGAAGAGTGTCGCAAGGGTCAAGCCAGGGGATGGGTCCATGATGGAGTTTTGCGGGTTCCGTGTATTCGAATAGGGGGTCAATGCGGTGCCTGAAGGGCAGGCACAAGTCAGCCAATGTAGCGGCTGACCGGGCGATTGCCTAGTGGCGAGTGCTGGCCGGTATCAGTCGGCGGTGCTGATGACCCGGGTTTTTGTGACCTGAGCGGGCGCGAAATGGCAGGTAAAGGTGCTGCCGTGGCCCGGCACGCTGCTGATTTCCATCCGTGCGCGGTGGCGCAGCAGCACGTGTTTGACGATTGCCAGGCCGAGGCCGGTGCCGCCGGTGTTGGAATTGCGGCTGGAGTCGACGCGGTAGAAACGTTCAGTCAGGCGCGGCAGGTGTTTGCTGTCGATGCCGATCCCGGAATCCTGCACGCTCAGGTGCGCACCTTGCTCATCGCCCCACCAGCGAATGCGGATATTGCCTTCGGCCGGGGTGTATTTCACTGCGTTGAACACCAGGTTGGAAAACGCGCTGCGCAACTCGGCTTCGCTGCCCTTGAGCAGGATCGTCGGATCAGCTTCCAGGGTGATGCGCTGGTTTTTCTGGCCGGACAACTGCTGGGCGTCACTCGTGATCGATTGCAGCAAGCCGTCGATGGCCACGGGCTGGTTGTCCGAGGGGTAATCGGTGGCTTCCAGTTTGGCCAGCAACAACAAGTCGTTGAGCAAGGTCTGCATGCGCCCGCCTTGCTGCTGCATTTGCTGCAAGGCACGGGTCCAGCGCGGGTTCACTTCCTCGGCGTTATCCAGCAAGGTTTCCAGGTAACCGCAGATGACCGTCAACGGTGTGCGCAGTTCATGGGAGACGTTGGCGATGAAGTCTTTGCGCATCTGTTCCAGCTGATGGATACGCGTCACGTCGCGCACCAGCATCAAGTGTTCGTTGTTGCCGTAGCGGGTGATGTACAGCTGAATGCGCAGGCGATCGTTGATCGGCGAAGGGATTTCCAGCGGTTCGGCGTAGCTGTCCTGCTCGAAATATTCCTTGAAGCGCGGATGGCGCACCAGGTTGGTGACCGGCTGGCCGCTGTCTTGCGGCGTCTTCAGGCCAAGCAGTGTTTCGGCGGCGCGGTTCCACCACTCAAGGTTGCCCTCGCTGTCGAGCATGATGACGGCGTCTTTCAGCGCGGCAGTGGATTCCTGGACCCGATCGATCACCGCTTGCAGGCGTCCGCGCACGCGTTGGTCGCGACGTTGCAAGTGGTAGATGCTGTCGAACACTTCGCCCCACAGGCCATAGCCGTCGGGTGGTGCCTCGTCGGGTTTGTGCAGCCGCAGCCATTCGTGCAGCCGCAGCAATTGCTTGAGGGTCCAGGCCAGGTAAAGGCCCAGGCCCGCGGCGAGGCTCCAGCCGTAGTAGCCGGTAATCAGGCCGATCACCAGACACCCGGTCACCAGCAACAGCATGTGGCGGATCAGGGTGCCATGCCAGTTTTGGTTCAATTGAACACGCGTCCTTGTCAGCTTGTCGGGCGGGAAAGCTCTTGGTCAGGCTTTGGTAGAAAAGCGGTAACCGGTGCCGCGCACGGTTTGTACCAGATTCTCATAGGCATCACCGAGGGCTTTGCGCAGACGGCGGATGTGCACGTCGACGGTGCGCTCTTCGACATACACGTTGCCGCCCCAGACCTGATCCAGCAACTGGCCACGGGTGTAGGCCCGTTCCTGGTGAGTCATGAAAAACTGCAGCAGACGATATTCGGTCGGGCCCATCTCGGCGGGTTTGCCGTCGATGGTCACACGGTGGCTGATCGGGTCCAGCAGCAGGCCGCCGACTTCGATCGGTGTCTCGCCATCGGTAGGACCGGCACGGCGCAGCACGGCTTTGAGGCGCGCCACCAGCTCACGGGGGGAAAACGGTTTGGTGATGTAATCGTCAGCGCCGACTTCCAGCCCCTGGATCTTGTTGTCCTCTTCGCCCTTGGCGGTGAGCATGATGATCGGGATGTCCCCGGTCAGCTCATCGCGCTTGAGACGGCGAGCCAGCTCGATACCGGACGTGCCGGGCAGCATCCAGTCGAGCAGGATCAGGTCCGGTTTGCGGTCGACGATGATGGCATGGGCCTGTTGGGAGTTCTCGGCCTCCAGGCAGTCATAGCCGGCCATTTCCAACGCAACGGCGATCATTTCGCGAATGGGCGCTTCGTCGTCGACGATCAGAATGCTCCTGCCAACCATGCCTTAATCCTCTTGTCATTTAACTGTCTTGCGCCGCATTAGATAACGGAATTATTGCAGTCGTGTGACAGCAATTTAGCAGGTCGGCGGTGGTCATGATCCTGAACTAAGCTCTAAGTCCGAATCCTGACAACCACAAAAGGAAGGTTTCCATGAATCACATTGCTCAATCCTGGAAGGCATTTTTAGTGACTGCAGCTCTAACGCTGCCGACCATGGCCTTCGCCGCCGACCCGGCGATGATGAAGGACGGGATGATGGTCGACCACAAGGGCATGACCTTGTACACGTTTGACAAGGACAGCGGCGGCAAGTCGATGTGTAATGACGATTGCGCCAAAAACTGGCCACCCATGATGGCACCGGCGGGTGCCACGGCCGCTGGCAAGTGGAGCGTCATCAAGCGCGATGACGGCACGAGCCAATATGCCTACGACGGTAAACCTCTTTACACCTTCGTGAAGGACAAAAAACCCGGCGACATGGTGGGCGACAAAATGAAAGACGTCTGGCACGTTGTTCACGAGTCGAAAAAATAGACGACTCAACGCCTGTAGCCGTTGCCGACACAAAGCGTCGGCAACGGCTTGGGCGGTCAGCGAGTGGCGTAGTCCAGCACAATCCCGACAAAAATCGCCAACCCGGCCCAGTGGTTGTGCAAAAACGCCTTGAAGCAACGCATCCGGTCCTTGCCGCGGGTGTACCAGAATTCCCACGCGAAACAGCCCGCCGCCGCCAGCAATCCCAAGTGGAACCAGCCCCCGAGCTCGAATTTCGATCCTGCCAGCAACAGACACCCCAGCGCCAAGCCTTGCAACGTCAGAATGATCACCCGATCCGCATCGCCGAACAGAATGGCGGTGGATTTCACGCCAATCTTCAAGTCGTCGTCGCGGTCGGTCATCGCGTAGTAAGTGTCGTAGCCCACGGTCCACAGCAGGTTGGCGATCCACAGCAACCATGCCGCTGCCGGCAGCTCGCCGGTTTCGGCGGTGAACGCCATCGGCATGCCCCAAGAGAACGCCGCGCCCAGTACCACTTGCGGGTAATAGGTGTAGCGCTTCATGAACGGGTAGCTGAAGGCCAGCGCCAAACCGCCGAACGACAACCAGACCGTGGCCGCATTGGTGCACAGCACCAGCAGGAAACTCACGCCCATCAGCACCGCGAAGAACACCAGGGCTTCTTTGGAGCTGATCTTGCCGCTGACCAAAGGGCGCTGCTCGGTGCGCTTCACGTGGCCGTCGACCTTGCGATCCGCCCAGTCGTTGATCACGCAACCGCCCGCACGGGTCAGGACCACGCCGAGGACGAAAATCACAATGTTGGCCAGGGAGGGCGAGCCTTTGCCGGCAATCCACAGCGCCCACAGGGTTGGCCATAGCAGCAGATAGATGCCGATCGGCTTGTCCATGCGCGTCAGCTGAATGAAGTCCCAGGCCCGAGGGTTCAAGCGGTTCAGGGACTTGAGCAGGCTCTGGTACATCAGCAGTTCTCCGGGTGGGCGCGGGCGGCGAGCCACAAGGTCGGCAGGAAGATTTCAGCCACCAGCACGCTCAAGGCGCCACGGTCGAACCGCGAGCGACGGCCCCACAGTTCGGGGGCCCGGGACGCCAGCGGCAGCCATTCCTGAGGATAGTGACAAACCTCGATGGCGCGACGCTGGAACGCCTGATCGCAAAACAGCAACTCACCCAACGAGCGGCTACCCAGTTCATCCATGTGCAAGCCGTCGCCCTGCAAGGCGCTGCGCGCCGACACGCTACGGGCAAACACCCAGGCTTCGCCGTGCCCCCGCAAATACACCTCGCGCACCCAGCCTTCACTGCCTTCCTCCAACTCCAGCGCAGCACATTCGTCGGCGCGCAGCGTTTGCCAGCCTTCAAACAACGGCGTGACGCTGAAGCCGTCATTCGACAAGCGGATCAGGCGTCGGGTCAGGGAGCCTTCGTCGAACAGCCAGTCGAGGGTAGACGTGTCGGGGAGGGGCGTCAGTTGGCTTTGAGGGAGCCACAGCGGGGTAGCGGAGGGGAGTTTTGAGTGCGGCACAGTGAGTCATTATTGGCAGCAAATGAGGCGGCGAGCTTACCATGTCAGCCAGCGATTTTGATTGATCGGGGCCGCCGTTGCGCGGAACGCGCTTGCATCTGCCGGGCCCGATCAGTACAAAACGCCCCTGAGCCGGACGGCAGCGCTCCAACCATCGACCGTTCGCGCCGGCAATAAGCCTGAATCCTGAGGAAGTACCTGAATGAAAAAGTGGCAATGTGTGGTCTGCGGCCTGATTTATAACGAGGCCGAGGGCTGGCCGGACGACGGCATTGCGGCGGGCACGCTGTGGCAGGACGTGCCGGAAGATTGGCTGTGCCCGGACTGCGGTGTCGGCAAGATGGATTTCGAAATGATCGAAATCAACTAACAAAACACCAGAGGAGTAAGGAATGAACGCACCTGTCGTGATCGTCGGCACCGGGCTGGCTGGTTACAACCTGGCCCGGGAGTTTCGCAAACTCGATAGCGAAACCCCGTTGCTGCTGATTACCGCCGATGACGGACGCTCCTACTCCAAACCGATGCTCTCCACCGGTTTTGGCAAAAACAAAGACGCTGACGGCCTGAGCATGGCCGAGCCGGGTGCCATGGCCGAGCAATTGAGGGCCGAAGTGCGCACCCACACGCGCATCAGCGGCATCGATCCGGGCCACAAGCGCCTGTGGATCGGTGAGGAAGCGGTCATTTATCGCGACTTGATCCTGGCCTGGGGCGCGGAAACCGTGCGGGTGCCCATCGATGGCGATGCGGCGGATGTGGTGTTCCCGATCAACGACCTGGAAGATTACGCCCGCTTTCGCGCCGCAGCGGCAGGCAAACACCGGGTGTTGCTGCTAGGCGTCGGCCTGATCGGTTGCGAGTTTGCCAATGACCTGATCCTCGGCGGCTACGAGGTGCAACTGGTTGCACCGTGCGAGCAAGTCATGCCGACCCTGCTGCACCCGGCGGCGGCTGCTGCGGTGCAGGCCGGGCTGGAAAGCCTGGGGGCGCGTTTCCACCTGGGGCCGGTGCTCAACCGCTTGCAGCACGTCGCAGACGGCGTGGAAGCGCATCTGTCCGATGGTCAGGTGATTGCTTGCGACGTGGTGGTCTCGGCCATCGGCCTGCGTCCGCGTATCGATCTGGCGGCTGCGGCCGGTGTGCAGGTCAATCGCGGCGTGATGGTCGATCGCCACCTGAAAACCTCCCACGCCAATATCTACGCGCTGGGCGACTGCGCCGAGGTCGATGGGCTGAATCTGTTGTACGTCATGCCCCTGATGAGCTGTGCGAGAGCGCTGGCGCAAACCCTCGCCGGCAACCCCACCGCCGTGAGTTATGGCCCGATGCCAATCACCGTGAAAACCCCAGTCTGTCCGTTGGTGGTTTCGCCACCACCACGGGGCGCCGAGGGTGTCTGGACCGTTGAAGGGCAGGGCGCGGACATCAAAGCTTTATGCCGCGATGCCAGCGGAAAACTGCTCGGTTATGCCCTGACAGGCGCGGCGGTGATGGAAAAACTGGCCCTGAACAAAGAGCTTCCGGCACTGCTGGCGTAAATACCGGTCGTTCTGTCGGAATCACCCCTCTTTTGCCCCTACAAAGGTCGCGCCGAGACTGGCGCGGCTCTTCCGTGCGTGCCATTCTCACTCCCGTCTGCCGCAGAGTAGAGCACCTGCGGCGCTTTGGGCGCTGTTCCAACGAGAACAGCACGGACATAACAACAAAAAACCGTCAAAGGGGCTTCACTAATGCGTAAACCAGAACTCGCCGCTGCAATCGCTGAAAAAGCAGATCTCACCAAAGAGCAGGCCAACCGCGTTCTCAACGCCGTTCTCGAAGAAATCACCGGCGCTCTGCACCGCAAAGACAGCGTCACGCTGGTGGGCTTCGGTACCTTCCTGCAACGCCACCGCGGTGCCCGCACCGGCAAAAACCCGCAAACCGGTGAACCTGTCAAAATCAAGGCCAGCAACACCGTTGCATTCAAGCCAGGCAAATCGTTGAAAGACAGCGTTAATCCGTAATTGCGGCGAACTCCCTGAATAACGGGGAGAACCGTATTGAAAAATGGGCACACCGATTGAATCGGGTGCCCATTTTTTATGGGCAACGTTTAGTTCTGTATATGTTTCGTGGACTGATTAATACAGATTGGAAAATAACCGTCCACAGATCCCATTGTTTGCGATGACCTTACAAAAATACCGCTTAATATAAAATGCCATCATTTTGGTGGCACTTTCTTAATCCTCCGTTGTCCAGATTCGTTTTGTTCACAGATGACACTAATCTTTCGGATCGTTCCTACATTCATCCTGCTTTATTGTTGGCATGCTTCACGTCCTCCATTGGGGAGGTGCCGGCCACGACTTGATGATGGTTTCATCCGCCGCTCTGCCTCAACGGTTTCAGGGCTGTTGGCTGGAGGGGGGAATATTAAATCGACATCAGGGAATCCCCTTACACATATAGGGATATCTCCTACACGTAATAAACAACACTTCGTCTTGTTGTTTAATCAGATGCTTGCTAGTGGCCATCATTATGATTACGATGCGCGCACTTGAAAGAGCACGAACTCAATTGGATGAGACTCATCGCAGCTCTTTGATACTGTCCCGCGCCGCTGCAACTGCAATTGGCGTTCGACAGTAATCCTAATTAAAGGCCATGGATGTCCTACTCAAGCAAACTTTCCGCTCATTACCTCGAACTCGCAAAAGCCTCTGTTTCCAAAGAGAATTTCGCGGGCGAGGACGTTCGCTTTTCGAGCGAATATGAGGCACTGGAAAGCGAGCTGGCGAAAGCCTCGTCCATGCACGAAAGCGGTCAGATCGACTGGCTGAAAATCCGCGAAAACAGCGAAAACCTGCTGCGCACCCAGTCCAAGGATTTGCGGGTCGGCGCCTGGCTGACGTGGGCCTTGTACCAGCGCGAATCGTTCCAGGGCTTGCTGGCTGGCCTCGGGTTGCTGCACCACCTGTGCGAGAACCACTGGGCTGACCTTCACCCGAACAAGGCCCGCACTCGCTCCGCTGCAATCAGTTGGCTGGTGCCGCGCCTTGAGCAGGTGCTGACCGAGAACGTCGCGATCAAAGAGCAGTTGCCGATGTTCCGGCGGCTGGTCGAACATCTGGAAGGCCTCGATGCCGCCTGCACCGAGCATTTGGGTGACGATGCGCCGCTGCTGCTGCCGATCTCCCGCCGTCTGAAAAACATGGTGCAACGCGCCGCCGACAACCAGCCGGAACCCGGCGTGGTTGGCGCCGCAGTGGCCCAGGTCAAACAGGCCGCGACGCAGCTGTTCGCCCCCGGCGCACCGATCGACAACGAAAAAGAAGCCCACAAGGCCCTGCGCGCTCAGCAGGAAAGTGCCCGTCCGTTGTGTGCCTGGTGGCTCAAGCAGAAAGCCACTGATCTGCGCGCCCTGCGCCTCAATCGCACGCTGCTGTGGCTGCCCATCGACGCAGTGCCCGAGCGTAACGCCGAGCAAATCACCGTGTTGCGCGGCTTGCCCGCCGACAAGCTCAAGGCCTATCAGGACCGCTACGATCAAGCCAAATACGCCGACTTGCTGGTGGAACTGGAGGCGAGCCTGGCGAAGGCGCCGTTCTGGTTCGATGGCCAGCGAATGGTCTGGGAGTGCCTCCAGGGCCTGAACGCCGAGATGGCAATGCGCGAAGTGGAAATCCACTTCGCGCTTTTGATTCAGCGCCTGCCCGGCATCATCGAATTGCGTTTCCACGACGGCGCGCCGTTCGCCGATCCGGCCACCCGCGCCTGGATCAGCGCCAACGTCATGCCGCACCTGCAAAGCGCCAGTGCGCCGCGCAAGGTTGAAGTCGCCGACACCCAGCCCGCCTGGGAAGTGGCCCTCGAAGAAGTCCTGCCGATCCTGCGCAAGGACGGCCTCAAGGCCGCCGTGCAGATCCTCAAGCAGGGGCTGCAAAGCGCCCAGGGCGGACGCGTCCGGTTCTTCTGGCAGTTCGCCCTCGCGCGGCTGTGCTTCATGGCCAAGAAATACGAATTGGCCAAGACCCAACTCGAAACACTCGACCAAACATTACAGGACTCAGGCCTGAACGCCTGGGAGCCCGATCTTGCGCTGGAAGTGCTGCATTTACTGCATAGCTGCTGCGAGTTGTTGCCGCAGAACCATGCCGTACGTGAACGCAAGGAAGAGATTTATCGCAGGCTGTGCCACCTCGATCTCGAAGTGGTACTCGAATAGGCCCCAGGGCCACAACCGCAAGGAGAAAAGCCATGGCCAAAGAAGGCTCGGTAGCCCCCAAGGAACGCATCAACGTCACCTTCAAACCTGCCACCGGTGGTGCACAGGAAGAGATCGAACTGCCGTTGAAACTACTGGCAATCGGTGACTACACCCACCGCAAGGACGAACGCAAAGTCGAAGATCGCAAGCCGATCAGCATCGACAAAATGACGTTTGACGAAGTGCTGGCCAAGCAAGAGCTGAGCCTGACACTGAGCGTACCGAACCGTCTTCAGGAAGAAGGTGACACTGAAGAACTGGCCGTGAAACTGCGCGTCAATTCGATGAAGGACTTCAACCCGGCCTCGCTGGTCGAGCAAGTGCCTGAGCTGAAAAAACTGATGGAACTGCGCGACGCGCTGGTGGCCCTCAAAGGCCCACTGGGTAACGCGCCTGCGTTCCGCAAAGCCATCGAAGGCGTTCTCGCCGACGACGAATCCCGCGGTCGCGTACTGGGTGAGCTGGGCCTGAACGCCGCAGCCCAGGACGCCTGAGTCTCCATCAGCCTAAGGAAGCCAACACCATGAGCACTAGCGCAGCACAGCAAAAGAACAAAGAGAGTGGCGAATACAGCATTCTCGACAGCATCATCGCCGAAACCCGCCTGACGCCGGACGACGAAGCCTACGACATCGCCAAGCGCGGTGTGTCGGCCTTCATCGAAGAGCTGCTCAAGCCGCAGAACAACGGTGAGCCGGTCAAGAAAGCCATGGTTGACCGCATGATCGCCGAGATCGATGCCAAGCTCAGCCGTCAGATGGACGAAATCCTGCACCACCCTGACTTCCAGTCCCTGGAATCGTCGTGGCGTGGCCTGCAGTTGCTGGTCGACCGCACCAACTTCCGCGAAAACATCAAGATTGAAATCCTCAACGTCTCCAAAGAAGACCTGCTGGACGATTTCGACGATTCGCCGGAAGTGATGCAATCGGGCCTGTACAAGCACATCTACACCGCTGAATACGGTCAGTTCGGTGGTCAGCCTGTGGGCGCGATCATCGCCAACTACTTCATGTCCCCAAGCTCGCCGGACGTGAAACTGATGCAGTACGTGTCCAGCGTTGCCTGCATGTCCCACGCGCCGTTCATTGCGGCTGCCGGCCCGAAATTCTTCGGTCTGGAAAGCTTCACCGGCCTGCCGGACCTCAAGGATCTGAAAGATCACTTCGAAGGCCCGCAATTCGCCAAATGGCAGAGCTTCCGCCAGTCGGAAGACTCCCGTTACGTTGGCCTGACCGTGCCGCGTTTCCTGCTGCGTAACCCGTACGATCCGGAAGAAAACCCGGTCAAATCGTTCGTGTACAAAGAAACCGTCGCCAACAGCCACGAGCACTACCTGTGGGGCAACACTGCCTACGCGTTCGGCACCAAGCTGACCGACAGCTTCGCCAAATTCCGCTGGTGCCCGAACATCATCGGCCCGCAGAGCGGTGGCGCGGTTGAAGACCTGCCGTTGCACCATTTCGAAAGCATGGGCGAAATCGAAACCAAGATTCCTACGGAAGTTCTGGTTAGCGACCGTCGTGAATACGAACTGGCCGAGGAAGGCTTCATCTCCCTGACCATGCGCAAAGGCTCCGACAACGCGGCGTTCTTCTCCGCGAGCTCGGTGCAGAAGCCGAAGTTCTTCGGCATCAGCGCAGAAGGCAAGGCGGCAGAGCTGAACTACAAGCTCGGCACCCAACTGCCGTACATGATGATCGTCAACCGCCTGGCTCACTACTTGAAAGTGCTGCAGCGCGAGCAACTCGGTTCGTGGAAAGAACGTACCGACCTCGAGCTGGAACTGAACAAGTGGATCCGCCAGTACGTGGCCGACCAGGAAAACCCAAGCGCCGAAGTCCGTGGCCGTCGTCCACTGCGCGCTGCCCAGATCATCGTCAGCGATGTCGAAGGCGAGCCTGGCTGGTACCGCGTCAGCCTGAACGTGCGTCCGCACTTCAAGTACATGGGTGCCGATTTCACCCTGTCGCTGGTTGGCAAGCTGGACAAAGAGTAAGAGGAGCCTGAGTCATGACTGGATACGGCAGCCTTTTCGAACGCCTGGGTGGCGACGCGGACAAACGCGTCGGCTGGAGCCGCGAGGTCTCCGCCATGGCGTCCGTGGCTGCCCATCTGGCCAAGATGCTCAGCACCCGTGCGGGCAGCGTGCAAACGCTGTCCGATTACGGGCTACCCGATCTCAATGACATGCGTCTGAGCCTGCACGACTCCCTGAGTCAGGCCCGTCTGGCCATCGAAAATTTCATCGAAGCCTACGAGCCACGCCTGAGCAATGTGCGTGTCATCTCCCTGCCGCGTGATCACGATCAGCTTCGCCTGTCCTTCAGCATCGAAGGCCTGCTGGAAGTTGATGGTTTCAAGCGCCAGGTCAGTTTCGCCGCGCGCCTGGATGGCAGCGGTCAAGTCAAGGTCAACTAAGGAGATTCGTATGTCCGGCAAACCCGCAGCCCGCGTATCCGACCCCACCGCTTGCCCGCTCCCCGGCCACGGCACCAACCCGATCGCCGCCGGTTCCGGCGACGTCTTCTTCGACGGCCTCGCGGCCGCCCGCCAAGGCGATGCCTCGGCGTGTGGTGGTGCGATGGTTGGCGATCTTGCGACAACGGTTTTGATTAATGGGAAACCGGCGGCCACCGTGGGTTCTGTTGGCACTCATGGCAACAAGGTTACGGCTGGGTCCGGGACGGTGATTATCGGGAATTCGCATTCGGCGGTGCCGTTTGTTCCGCCGGTTCCGTTGATGCTGTTTTCTCATACTCAACATGTCGTGATGAAAGATCAGGACGGAAACCCTCTTCAGGATATTCCCTATCAAATTAGAAACGCGAAAGGTGAAATGATCTCAGGTAGCACTGATGCGATGGGCCGAACTCAACTAGTCGGTGGCAAAGAGGGTGAAAAGTTCGATTTCTTCGCAGCCATTAAAGGGGTGATGAGTTGAGCGTAGTCATAACACCGCAGGCTATGAGCAAAGGCATCGAGTTTACCGGTGTCAATCTGACCCCGAAAGCGGAAAAAACGGGCGCGACAGTTGTTCTAAAAGTTTTTTGGAAGACAACTGCATTTTGGTCTGATTCAGATATTGCCGAGTACCACGAGCAGGCTCCGAACATTATCGAGCGCTTGATGGTAGAACAGTACTGGAACAGAGAGGGTGCGGTAAGTAATAACAAATTCACTTGTGAGGACTTTGCGCTCAGAGTGCTCTGTGAGTTTGCGAGCAAGCGAGGGCTTCCAGTTGTGTTGAAGACGGGTGTCAGGACATACAAGAACATGGAAGTCTATAACCCGGAGCAACATGATAAATACAGTTCGACCATGTACGGTTTTTCGGAAATGGTGATGTTGACATATGGTGCGCCAGACATGCAGCGAGTTGACGAGAATACCGTGGCCGTTGCAGAAGTCGGCGTATTGAAACCTGGCGATATTCTCGCGCTCATTCGCGATATTCCCATGAAAACCCGGGCGCACCACATTCAGATGGCTTTCAAGGTGGCCGCCACTAGAGTTGATATCAGGCAGGGAAATACCGGTGGATGGAGTACTCAGCCATGGACCGCTGTCCGAAATGTCATGGGAAAAAACATGGCAGACCCTCAAAATGAGGGTTATGCGGGAATGCCGATTGAGTCTGGTTACTTTGAGAAGGTTGTAGTGGGTTGGGATTATCACAATCTGTCGGCCAATTCATTTAAAAATGATTACCTGAAAAACTTCGACTTGTTTCGTTGGAATTTTTTCGAGTTTAACGGTATGTGCGGGAAGCCGGCGTAAGTCGGATGGATTTCACAATAAAGGATGGGTGAGATGGATTTTGACGTTTACCTTGGGGTTGTTGCAGACAGTCTTTTTTTCGGTTGTTTGGCATTGCTTTGTTTGCTCTTGGCTGTCAGTGGAATCTCATCAAAAATTCGCAATAACTGGATTCACAGGTTCTTGACATTCGTATGTCTGATGTCGATTCCGGTAATCGAATTGATCGGTAGTTACTACGCTAATTTGCCTCCGGCTTAGAGGCAATTATTGATCTGGTGCGGGTTTTTAACTCAACGCAAAAAAGGGGGCTGTCCCCATTGTTTTGGTTAAGCGAGAGTGGGGAATGATGCCTGGGTTCAGCAGTTTATTTGTTGGTAAGCATCGAAAAGGTATTCGCCGAGCAATCGTTTTGCTCGTAGTTCTTTCTGTGCTGCTGTTTTCTGTTGTCACTACGATGAAAAACTATCCAGCCAGTTCGACAGTAGTCAGTCCTTCTGGCCGGTATATTTTGGAGAACGTTAGGGTTGGGAGGATCCTCACGCTTGGTGGAATGGCTTATTTGAGAGTGATTGATAGGCAAAACCCACAAGAGGTTTACCGTACACCTCTGTACGACACTCAATCACTGGATATGAGGGTGACCGAAGATGACGAAACTGTCGGCATTGCCTGGATCTATTTCAATAGAGACAAAAAAACGTTCGACATCGCCATGCCCCAGTGGGAATCGCATTGGCTGAATATGTTTATCAGCAACACCCCTTATGTACACATTGAAAACTGACCCCCCGCATGAGCCATTGCGCTGGCCCAAGCCAACCTGCAGGTGCCATGCAGCGGTCAAGTCGGATATCGAGCGTAATCCAAAGGACAGTTTTTTAATGAGTTCCACTACCAGGCAGGTACCCCGTGTCCTTTAACCACTACTACCAAAGCGAACTCACCGCACTTCGCCAGTTAGGTCGTCGATTCGCCGAGCGTAGCCCGGCATTGGCGCCTTTCCTTGGCCAGGCCGGGCGGGATCCGGACGTGGAGCGGTTGCTTGAGGGCTTCGCGTTCCTGACCGGGCGCCTGCGCCAGAAGCTCGATGACGAACTGCCAGAACTCAGCCATTCCCTGATGCACTTGCTGTGGCCGAACTACATGCGGCCGTTGCCGGCGTTCAGCATTTTGCAGTTCGATCCGTTGAAGCGTTCGGGTCCTGCGTTGATGGTCGAGCGCGACACGCCAGTCGAGAGTGTGCCAATCGACGACGTGCGTTGCCGTTTCCGCACGTGCTACCCGACCGAAGTCTTGCCGCTGGATCTGGCTGCGCTGAATTACTCGGTGAAGGGCGACGGCTCGCTGTTGAGCCTGCGTCTGGAGATGAGCGCTGACGGTCATCTCGGTGAATTGGAGCTGAGCCGCCTGCGCCTGCACTTCGCCGGCGAGCGTTACATCAGCCAGATGCTCTACCTCAGCCTGCTGCGCAATCTGGAAGGCATCGAACTGATCCCGCTGGACGGCGCCGGTAAACCCATCAACGGCGTCAACGGCATGCCGATGGCGTTCAAGATGCCCGGCGACCGCGTGCAGCCGGTGGGTTTCGCCGAAGAAGAAGCGTTGATCCCGTATCCGCTGAATACCTTCCGTGGCTATCGCTACTTGCAGGAATACTTCGCTTTCCAGGACAAGTTCCTGTTCGTCGACGTCAACGGCCTGGACATGCTCAAAGCATTGCCGGAAGACACGTTGAAGCAAATGCGCGGCCTCGAATTGCGCTTTGACATTCGCAAGAGCGGCATCATGCGCATGCGCCCGACGCTGGACAACGTGAAGCTCTACTGCACGCCGATCGTCAACCTGTTCAAGCACGACGCGCTGCCGATCCGCCTCGACGGCAAGCAAGACGAATACCTGCTGTTGCCCGCCGAATTCGACCTGCAGAACTGCGGCGTGTTCTCGGTGGAAACGGTCACGGGATGGAAGCCCGGTGGCCTCGGGTATCAGGAATACGTGCCGTTCGAATCGTTCGAGCACGACCCGAGTTTCGACGTGCCCAACAGCCGTCCGCATTACAGCATCCGCCAGCGTTCGTCGCTGTTGCACGACGGCCTCGACACTTATTTGAGCTTCGGCATCCGCCACACCGAAGCCCACGAAACCTTGTCGATCGAGCTGATGTGCACCAACCAGAATCTGCCCAAAAAGCTCAAGCTCGGCGACATCAGCATGGCCTGCGAAGACACGCCGGAGTTCCTGAGCTTCCGCAACATCACCCCGGCCACACCCAGTTACGCGCCGCCGCTGAACCGCGACTTTCTCTGGAAGCTGATCAGCAACATGTCGCTCAACTACCTGTCGCTGGCCGACGTCAACGCGTTGAAGGTGATTCTGGAAACCTACGATCTGCCGCGCTACTACGACCAACACGCTGAAAAAGTCAGCAAACGCCTGCTCGGCGGGCTCAAGTCGATCAAGCACAAACACGTCGACCGGTTGCACCGAGGGTTACCGGTTCGCGGGTTGCGCACCGAACTGACCATCGACCCGGAAGGGTATATCGGCGAGGGCGACCTGTTCGTTTTCGCCTCGGTTCTTAACGAGTTTTTCGCGCTTTACGCCAGTCTCAATTCGTACCACGAGCTGCGAGTAAAAAGCACACAGGGAGAGGTGTACCAATGGACACCACGTATGGGCCTTCAGCCGCTTCTTTAAGCGGACTGACCCGAGGAATACGCGAGTACTCGCTGTTTCAGGCCGTGCTGCTGGTGGTTGACCGGCTGCGCGAGGCCCACCCGCACCTGAGCCAGGACGATCTGTACGACCAGCTCGAATTCCAGGCCAACCCGAGCCTGGGCTTCCCGGGCAGTGACGTCGATCGCGTGGAGTTTTTCCAGGAGCACGGGCACATGCGCGCGCGCCTTCGTTTCAACCTGATCGGCCTGGTCGGCTCAGGTTCGCCGTTGCCGGCGTTCTACGGTGAACAAGCCCTGGGCGACAGCGAAGACGGCAACCCGACCCGCAACTTCCTCGACCTTTTCCACCATCGCCTGCAACGGTTGATGCTGCCGATCTGGCGCAAATACCGCTACCGCGCGAGTTTCGAAAGTGGCGCCCTCGATCCGTTCTCGGCGCAGTTATTTGCGCTGATCGGCCTTGGCGGCGAAGAGATCCGCAAGGCCCAGGAACTGAACTGGAAGCGTCTGCTGCCGTACCTCGGCCTGCTCAGTTTGCGGGCGCACTCGGCGGCGTTGATCGAAGCGGTGCTGCGTTACTACTTCAAGCACGCTGAACTGACCATCGAGCAGTGCATCGAGCGTCGCGTGGAGATTCTCGACGAGCAGCGCAATCGTTTGGGCCGCGCCAACAGCCTGCTTGGCGAAGACCTGGTGCTGGGCGAGCACGTGCGCGACCGCAGCGGAAAATTCCGCATCCACATCCGCGAGCTCGACTGGCAGCGCTTCCACGAATTCCTGCCGATCGGTTTCGGCTACCAGCCGCTGTGCGCGCTGGTGCGGTTCACCCTGCGTGACCCGCTCGATTACGACATTCGCCTGGTGCTGCGCCAGGAAGAAATCCGCGAACTGCGCATCGGTGAGCAAAACGCCTGTCGCCTGGGATGGACCAGTTGGCTGGGCCGCGAAAAAGCGGACGGCGTGGTTACCCTGGGCAGCAAAATTCATTAAGGACAGATGACCCATGATCAACGTAGACCTGCAACAACTTATCAAGGCGCTGGACGCCGAAACCCGTCGTGACCTGGAAAGTTCGGCCGAACGTTGCGTCGCCCGTGGCGGCAGCAAAATCCTCGTCGAAGACTTGCTGCTCGGCCTGCTGGAGCGCCCGCAAGGCCTGCTCGCACGCGCGCTGCAAGACGCCGAAGTGGATGCCGGCGAACTGAGCGCCGCGTTGCAATCGCGGGTCGAGCACAGCGCTTCGCGCAACCCGGTGTTCGCCCCGGAACTGGTGCAGTGGCTGCAAGACGCGTTGCTGGTGGCCAACCTTGAACTGGGTCAGAGCCAGGTCGAGCAAGCCGCGTTGATCCTCGCGCTGCTGCGCAACCCGATGCGCTACGCCGGCAGCCGCTACCAGTCGTTGCTGGCCAAGCTGAACATCGAACGCCTGAAAGAATTCGCCCTGTCGCAGAAAGAACAACCGGCCACCGGTAAGCCTGCCGTGCCGGGCGAATCGCTGCTGGAGCGCTTCACGCACAACCTCACTCAACAAGCCCGCGACGGCAAACTCGACCCGGTGCTGTGCCGCGATGGCGCGATTCGCCAAATGGTCGACATCCTCGCCCGCCGCCGCAAAAACAACCCGATCGTGGTCGGTGAAGCCGGTGTCGGTAAAACCGCCATCGTCGAAGGCCTGGCCTCGCGCATCGCGGCTGGTGAAGTGCCGCAAGTGTTGAAAGGCGTGGAGTTGCTGTCGTTGGACATGGGCCTGTTGCAGGCCGGCGCCAGCGTCAAAGGTGAATTTGAACGTCGCCTCAAAGGCGTGATCGACGAAGTCAAAGCCTCGCCGAAACCGATCATTCTGTTCATCGACGAAGCGCACACGCTGATCGGCGCGGGCGGCAATGCCGGCGGTTCTGACGCAGCCAACCTGCTCAAGCCTGCCCTGGCCCGAGGCGAATTGCGCACCATCGCCGCCACCACCTGGGCGGAGTACAAAAAATACTTCGAAAAAGACCCGGCCCTGGCCCGTCGCTTCCAGCCGGTGCAACTGCACGAACCGACCGTCAGCGAAGCGGTGACCATCCTCCGTGGCCTGGCTCAGGTGTACGAGAAGAGCCACGGCATCTACCTGCGCGATGACGCGGTGGTGGCGGCGGCGGAGTTGTCGGCACGTTACCTCGCGGGCCGTCAGCTGCCGGATAAAGCCGTCGACGTCCTCGACACCGCTTGCGCCCGTGTGCGCATCAGCCTCGCCGCCGCCCCGGAAAGCCTCGAACGCCTGCGTGGTGAACTGGCTGAAGGTGGCCGTCAGCGTCAGGCCCTGCGCCGTGATGCCGAGGCCGGTTTGCTGATCGATCACGAAGCGCTGGACGCGTTGGAAGATCGCCTGGCCACCGCCGAAGAGGAAATGGTCGCACTGGAAACCCTGTGGACCGAACAGAAAGAATTGGCCGAACGCTTGCTGGATCTGCGTCAGCAACTGGCCAAGGCCCGCGAAGCAGCGGCCGTCGAACCGACCGTCACGGTTGAAGAAGACGCCGAAGGCACCGTGATCGAAACACTGCCGGTGGACGAAGCGCACAGCGTCGAAACCCTGGAAGCCGCGCTCAACGACACTCACAAAGCCCTGACCGAGCTGCAGGTCAAAGAACGTCTGGTGAGCTTCGAAGTGTGCCCGCGTCTGGTCGCCGAAGTGATCAGCGCCTGGACCGGCGTGCCATTGGCTCAACTGGCCCGCGAGCACAACGCCAAAGTCGCGAGCTTCGCCACCGATTTGCGCACCCGCATTCGTGGTCAGGAACAAGCCGTTCACGCGCTGGACCGCTCGATGCGCGCCACCGCTGCCGGCCTGAACAAACCAGACGCCCCGGTTGGCGTGTTCCTGCTGGTCGGCCCGAGCGGCGTCGGCAAGACCGAAACCGCGCTGGCCCTGGCCGACTTGCTGTACGGCGGTGATCGTTTCATCACCACCATCAACATGTCCGAGTTCCAGGAGAAACACACCGTCTCGCGCCTGATCGGCGCACCGCCGGGCTACGTCGGTTATGGCGAGGGCGGCATGCTCACCGAAGCCGTGCGCCAGAAACCTTACTCGGTCGTGTTGCTCGATGAAGTCGAGAAGGCCGACCCGGACGTGCTGAACCTGTTCTACCAAATCTTCGACAAAGGCGTGGCCAACGACGGCGAAGGGCGCGAGATCGACTTCCGCAACACGTTGATCCTGATGACCTCGAACCTGGGCAGCGACCGCATCAGCGAACTCTGCGAAAACGGCGCACGGCCATCGGCCGAAGTCCTCGAAGAAACCATCCGCCCGGTGCTCAGCAAGCACTTCAAACCGGCGCTGTTGGCGCGGATGCGCGTGGTGCCTTACTACCCTGTGGGCGGCCCGGTGCTGCGCGAGCTGATCGAAATCAAACTCGGTCGTCTGGGCGAGCGCCTGAACCGTCGTCAGCTGGATTTCACCTACTCGCAAGACCTCGTCGATCACCTGGCCGAACGCTGCACCCAAAGCGACAGCGGCGCGCGCCTGATCGACCACTTGCTCGACCTGCACGTGCTGCCGTTGGTGGCCGACCGCCTGCTCGACGCGATGGCCACCGGTGAAAGCCTCAAGCGTGTCCACGCGACGCTCGACGGCAACGCCAGCGTGACGTGCGAGTTCGCCTGAGGTGGGTGTGATGTTCACTCAAGTACCGCAACCGCTGATCTATGCCGAAGCCTTGCTGGCGCAGTTCGCCAGCCTGTCGCGCGCGGCGGACGGTGCTGCGCTGCTGGGTGACTTCGTGCGCGGGCTGGCCGAGCTCAGTGGTTGCGAATTGACGCAGCTGTACTTGCTGGACGCGACTCACACGTGCCTGGGGATGAACGCCGAGTGCCTCAACGGCATCCTGCAACCCCGGGAAGCGGCGAGCCTGCCGGCGGATTACAACGGTGAACAACTGCTGCAATTCGCCCTGTGCCAGAACCGCGTAGTGAGCCTCAGCGAGTTGAGCGGCAGCCTGCACGAAACCAGCTTTTTGCCGCCACAGGCCACGCCTTGGCAGTCGCTGTTGTGCGTGCCGCTGGTCAATCAGCAGAAAGCTGTCGAAGGCTTGCTGCTGTGCGCCAGTCGCCGGCACGTCGACCTGCAAGGCTTTGCCGATTCCCTCGCTCAACTGGGTTCGTTCGTGCTGGGCCAACTGCATCTGTTGCAGCGTTTGCGCCAGCCGGCGGGTGAGGCGAGACCGTTGAAGGCCAGCGTCCCGAGCGCCAGCGGTTATGGCCTGATCGGCAAGAGCAAGGCCATGCGCGAGACGTATTCGCTGATCAGCAAAGTCCTGCACAGCCCGTACACCGTGCTGCTGCGCGGCGAAACCGGTACCGGCAAGGAAGTGGTCGCACGCGCCATCCACGACTGTGGCCCGCGCCGTTCCCAGGCGTTCATCGTGCAGAACTGCGCGGCGTTCCCCGAGAACCTGCTGGAAAGCGAACTGTTCGGCTACCGCAAAGGCGCGTTCACCGGCGCGGACCGCGACCGTGCCGGGCTGTTCGACGCGGCCAATGGCGGCACCTTGTTGCTCGATGAAATCGGCGACATGCCGTTGTCCCTGCAAGCCAAGCTGTTGCGGGTTTTGCAGGAAGGCGAGATTCGTCCGCTGGGTTCCAACGACACCCACAAGATCGACGTGCGCATCATTGCCGCGACGCACCGGGATTTGTCGGTGCTGGTCAGCGAAGGCAAATTCCGCGAGGACTTGTACTACCGCCTCGCGCAATTCCCGATCGAGCTCCCGGCCCTGCGCCAGCGCGAAGGCGACATCCTCGACCTGGCCCGGCATTTCGCCGACAAGGCGTGCTCGTTCTTGCAGCGCGATGCGGTGCGTTGGTCCGATGCGGCGCTGGATCACCTATCCGGCTATGCGTTCCCCGGCAACGTGCGCGAACTCAAAGGCCTGGTCGAACGCGCGGTGTTGCTGTGCGAGGGCGGTGAGTTGCTGGCCGAGCATTTCTCCCTGCGCATGGAGGCCATGCCCGAAGACAACAGCCTGAACCTGCGCGAACGCCTGGAGCAGGTCGAACGCAGCCTGTTGCTCGATTGCCTGCGCAAAAACGACGGCAACCAGACCCTCGCCGCCCGCGAACTCGGCCTGCCACGCCGCACGCTGCTGTATCGCCTTGGGCGCCTGAATATCAATTTGGGTGATTTCGATGGTTAACCCCATTTTCTACCCACCAATAACTCTGGCTGGAATGCTTGCTTTGGCCAGCACATTCCCTGTGGCGAGGAAGCTTGCTCCCGCTGGGCTGCGCAGCAGCCCCAAAACCATGCGCCGCGGTGTCTCAGTCAAACCGCATTCGTTGATTTACGACTGCTGCGCCGCCGAGCGGGAGCAAGCTCCCTCGCCACAGGGGATCGGCTCTAACCACCGGATTAGAGCCCCACAACCCATTTCATCTGCTTTCGATAGCGCCGCCCAACCGGGTCGGCGCTTTGTGCTTTGTCTACCCATGGAGACCCTCTGATGCCTGTTCGTCACTGGCAAGCCGTCCTGCTGACCCTCGTCGTTCTATGCGGCCTCGGCGGCTGTAGCGGCAATTACAAATACAACGACAACACCTATCGCCCATTGGGTGATCCGCAGGCGGTCAATCGCGGCAAGTGACCGCAAGGAGTATCACCATGGAACTGGTTTTCGAAATGCTGAACACCAAGCAATTCGTGCCCACGGATTTGTGCCAGAAGACCTTCAAACAGGCCGGTGGCGTGATTGGCCGGGGCGAGGACTGCGACTGGATCATCCCTGACCGCAAGCGTCATCTGTCCAACCACCACGCGTTGATCAGCTACCGCGAAGGCACGTTTTTCCTGACCGATACCAGCAGCAACGGTATCCAGGACAGCGAGAGCGGCGCGCGCCTGCGCAAGGGCGAAGCGATGCGCATCGAGCACGGCAGCGTGTACGTGCTGGGTGATTTCGAGATCCGTGCGCGACTGGTCCGCGATCCGGCGACCTTCGACGTCGAAGTCGGCCGTCCGCAAGCGGCCGGCAGCATCATTCCGGACGATGCGTTCCTCGACCTCGACCCGCTGAACGCTCTCGATCAGCAAGAGCGCGTGTATTCGGAAATCGACGAACTGATCTCCCCGAGCACGACCATTGAGGACACCCGTCAGCGCGCCGACTACGCCCGCATCGACATGGAAAGCCTGATGGTCCCGGAGCTGATCAACGCCCCGGCAGAGCCAGCCCCTGCTCCACCGCCCAAAGCGGTCGAGCGTCAGAGCGAAGGTTTCTGGGAGCACTTCGGCGCGGCGCTGGGCGTGGACCTCAAAGGCCTCGACCACGACGCCCGCGAAGCCATGGCGCTGAACGCTGCGCGCTTGCTCAAGCAGAGCGTCGGCGGGTTGCAGCAGAGCCTGCGCACCCGCAGCGAACTGAAAAACGAACTGCGCCTGGCCCAGACCACGGTGCAAGGCACTCACAAGAACCCGCTGAAATTCGCCGTCGATGCCGGCGAAGCGCTGGGCATTTTGTTGCAGCCGAACAAGCCGGGCCAGATGCCGCCCGAGCAAGCGATCTCCCGTGCGTTCCGTGATTTGCAGGCGCATCAGGTGGCATTGCTGACCGCCAGCCGCGCCGCCGTTCGGGGCACGCTGGAACACTTCTCGCCGCAGCAACTGACCCTGCGTTTCGAGCGCGACAACAAGCCGTTGCTGGCCACGTCCGGCAGCCGCTGGAGAGCCTACGGTCGTTATCACCAGGCCCTGCGCCAGGACGATGACTGGAGCGAGCGCCTGCTGGCTCGCGATTTCGCCCAGGCCTACGAAGAACAGATCCGCCTGATTTCCACCCTTCACACCGACCACCAAGGATGATGCGCATGTCTCGCTGCTCGACCGCTTTTTTCAAGACGCTGACGGCGTTCGCGGCCCTGGTGCTGCTGGCTGGCTGCTCGTCGCTGTCGCCGTATTCCCACGTCACCAAGCTCAACTTGAAGCTCACCGCCAGCGATCAGCTGAACCCGGACCTCAATGGGCGTCCGTCGCCGATCGTCGTGCGCCTGTTCGAGCTCAAGCACCCGGTGACCTTCGAGAACGCTGACTTCTTCAGCCTGTACGAGCGCGCCAAGGAATCCCTGGCCCCGGACCTGGTGGCCAGCGAAGAACTCGAACTGCGCCCGGGCGAAACCGTCGAACTCAAGCTCAGCGTGGAGGAGGGCAGCCGCTACGTCGGCATCCTCGCCGCCTACCGCGACCTGCCGGAAACCAAATGGCGCTATACGGTGCAAATCACCCCGGTGGAAGTCACCGACGCAGACCTGACTCTCGATCAGGCCGGTATTCGCAACAGCAACGAAACGCTCGCCAAGGCGGATGACTGAACATGAATTCCCATAAAGTCATTTGGCAGGAAGGCATGCTGCTGCGTCCGCAGCACTTCCAGCATAACGACCGTTATTACGACCACCAGATGAAGACCCGCACCCAGTTGCTGGGCAGCTACACCTGGGGCTTCCTCAATCTGGAAATCGATTTGCAGTTCCTCAACATGGGCAAACTGGTGATCAGCCAGGCCTCGGGGATTCTGCCGGACGGCAGTCTGTTCGAACTCGGCGGCAACACCGAGCCGTTGGCCCTCGACGTGCCACCGAACACCGGCAACACGCCGATCTACCTGGCACTGCCGTTGGTCACCGGCAATCACATCGAGTCCCGCCGCCCGGAGCAATCCGACGTGCTGGCGCGCTATACCGCGTATGAAGCGGAAGTGGCCGACTCCAACGCCGGCGATGACTCCGCCAGCCAGGTCAGCTGTGGCCGCCCGGACTTCAAACTGTTGCTCGGTGAGCAACAGAGCGACCAGGCTTACGTGAAGCTGAAAATCTGCGACGTGCTCGACACCACGCCCGACGGCGTAATCAGCCTCGACCCGGATTTCGTGCCGACCTACATTCAGGCGCATGCCTCCAGCTACTTGCTGTCGTGCCTGAAAGAAGTGATCAGCATGCTCGGTCACCGTGGCGACACCATCGCCGAGCGCATCCGTTCCAACGGCAAGGTCGGTGGCGCGGAAGTCGGCGACTTCATGATGCTGCAACTGATCAACCGCACCGAACTGCTGCTGCGTCACTACCTCGGCCTGGAGCAGGTTCACCCGGAAGAGTTGTACCGCACGCTGCTGACCATGCTCGGCGACTTGGCAACCTTCTCCAGCGACAGCAAACGCCCGCGTCTGGACAGCCGTTACCAGCACAGCGACCAGGGCGCGAGCTTCCGCAAACTGATGGAAGCGATTCGTCAGGTGCTGTCGATGGTGCTCGAACAGCACGCCATCGAATTGGTGCTGCAAGCGCGTCAGTACGGGATCATTGTCTCGCCGTTGCACGACCACAAACTGCTGGGCTCGGCCTCGTTCGTGCTTGCCGCCAGTGCCAACTGCGACTCCGAAGAATTGCGCCACCGCTTGCCGGCGCACCTCAAGGTCGGCCCGGTGGAGCGCATCCGCCAGCTGGTCAACCTGCACCTGCCGGGGATCAAGGTCAAACCGTTGCCGGTTGCACCACGGCAGATCGCGTTCCACTCCAACAAAACCTATTTCATTCTCGAACTCAGTTCCGAAGACCTGGCACAACTCGAGCGCTCCGGCGGCTTCGCGTTCCACGTGTCCGGCGAATTTGCCGAGCTTGAACTGAAATTCTGGGCCATCAGGAACTGACCGACATGATCAAGGACATGGAACATAACCAGGACGATAAAACCGTCCTGCTCGACCGCCAGGGCCACGGCCCTGCTTCGAGTCCGCTGACAGACTTCGCTGCACCGCCGCGCTTCGAACAGCTTGAAGAACGGATGATTTATGCCGCGCGCCTGCGCCCGGCGGAATCCTTCAACATCAGCCTCAATTCGCTGGTGGCCGCGGCGTCCGATCTGTTGTCGGAAGTGGTGCGCCTCAAGCACAGCGATACCCGCGAAGACATGTACGCGCTCAACGAGCGCCTGACTGCCGGGCTGAAACTGTTTGAAGTGCGCGCCCTGCACAACGGCGCCGAAAGCAGCCAGGTGATGGCCGCGCGTTACGTGCTCTGCACCGTGGTCGACGAAGCCGTCGTGACCACGCCGTGGGGCAACGAAAGCGAGTGGTCGCAGATGAGCCTGCTCAGCAGCTTCCACAACGAAACCTTCGGTGGCGAGAAGTTCTTCCAGCTGCTGGATCGCCTGTCGAAAAACCCGGTCAAGCACCTGCCGATGCTGGAGCTGATGTACCTGTGCCTGTCCCTCGGTTTCGAAGGCAAATACCGGGTGCAAGCCCGCGGCATGCTCGAACTCGAAGGCATCCGCGACGCCTTGTATCGCCAGATCCGTCAGTTGCGCGGCGACGTGCCTCGTGAGTTGTCGCCGCATTGGGAAGGCTTGAACGATCAGCGCCGCAGCCTGGTGCGCATCGTGCCGGCGTGGATGGTGGTGCTGTTCACCGTGGTCTGCCTGGTGGTGATGTATTCGGGTTTCGCCTGGGTATTGGGCGAGCAACGCGAAACCGTTCTGCAACCTTTTCAGCAGCTAGATCCGGCCGCGGTCCAGCCGCAGTCGCAGCCGTAAACAGGGACGTGTGATGAAAAAGTTTTTCAAGAAAGTCGGCGCATTCTTGCGCAAGACCTGGGTCTGGACCTTGCTGGTGGTGCTGTTTGTCGCGCTGCTGGTGTGGTTTGTCGGGCCGCTGCTGGCCGTTGATGACTACAAGTTCTGGGAAGGTTCGACCTCCCGCCTGCTGACCATCAGTGTGCTGTTCCTGATCTGGGGCCTGACCATGGTCTTCGTCAGCTGGCGCGCTGGCGTACGCAAAAAGGCTATCGAAGACACCGAAGACGGCCAGGATCGTATCCGCCGTGAAGAGCTGATCGACGAAGAGCAGAAAGAACTTCGCGTGCGCTTCAAGGATGCGTTGAAAACCCTGAAGACCTCGAGTCTGTATCGCGGTCGCAGCGAACGCTGGCGCAGTGACTTGCCGTGGTACTTGCTGATCGGCCCGCAGGGCAGTGGCAAGACCAGCCTGCTGGACTTCTCGGGCCTTGAGTTTCCGATCAACAAGATCGACCGCAAGCTGACCCGCGACACCCTCGGCACCCGTCATTGCGACTGGTACTTCGCCGACCACGGTGTGCTGATCGACACCGCCGGGCGTTACCTGACCCAGCCGGATGCCGAAGTCGATGGCAGTGCCTGGAGCACCTTGCTCGACCTGCTGCGCAAGCGTCGCCGCAACCGTCCGTTGAACGGCGTGCTGGTGACCATCCCGGTTGAATTGCTGCTGGGCAACACCGAGCAGGACCTCGACACCCTGGCTCGCCAGGTGCGTGCGCGTCTGCAAGACGTGCATCAGAAACTGCATGTCGATGTGCCGGTTTATCTGGTGCTGAGCAAGGCCGACAAGCTGCTTGGTTTCGACGAGTTTTTCGATCAACTGACCCGTGAAGAAAGCGATCAGGTGCTCGGCACCAGCTTCCGCAAAGAGCAGAGCGGCACTGACGTTGCCGTTCTGCGCGCCGAGTTCGAAGAGCTGCTGCGTCGCCTGAACAGCCAGGTGATCATGCGCATGCACCAGGAGCGCGATACCCAGCGCCGTGGCCGCATCCTCGACTTCCCGCATCAACTGGGGCAGATCGGCGAGCGCCTTTGCCTGTTCGTCGACATGGCGTTCACCGGCAACCGCTACCAGCGTGTCAGCCAGTTGCGTGGTTTCTACCTGACCAGCGCCCCGCACCTGACCCAAGAGATGGACCAGACCACCGCCGGCATCGGCGCCAGTCTGGGCATGAGCGCCGGCATGCTGCCGACCTTGCGCAGTGGCCGTTCGCGGTTCATTCACCATTTGCTCAGCCGGGTGATTTTCCCCGAGGCCGACCTGGCCGGTCTGGACAAGCGCGAACGCAGCCGCATCCATTGGGGGCAACGTGCCCTTTACGTGGGCGCACTGGCGGCACTGGCACTGTTCGGCATGCTCTGGGCCGGCGGTTTCTCCGCCAACTACGAGCGTCTGGAAAACCTGCGCAACCTGGCGACCAACTGGACTCAGCAGCGCTCGGCCCTGACCGCGCGTGATGATTCCATGGCCGTGCTCAAGACCCTCGACACCAGCTATGCGGCGACCCAGGTCTTCCCGAAAAAAGGTGACGTGTCCTACCACGAACGTGGCGGACTGTACCAAGGTGAAGAGGTCAATCCGGTGGTCAAGGACGCCTACGAACGTGAGCTCGAAGCGCAATTGCTGCCGAAGGTTGCGACGCTGCTGGAAGGGCAGATCCGCGCCAACATGAAGGACCGCGAACGCTTGCTCAACAGCCTGCGCGCGTACCTGATGCTGAACATGAAGGATCGTCGCGATGCGGCATGGCTCAAGGATTGGGTCGCCACTGACTGGTCCCAGCGTTACGCCGGCAACACCGCGGTGCAGAACGGTTTGAACACGCACTTCGAGCGTCTGCTCAAGCAGCCGTTTATCTACCCGCTGAACGATCAACTGGTGGCCCAAGCGCGTCAGGTATTGCGCAGCGAGTCGCTGGCCAACGTGGTTTACCGGATGCTGCGCGAGCAGGCCCGCAACCTGCCGGAATACCGTTTGAGCCAACACATCGGTCCGCAGGCTTCGCTATTTGTCGGCACCGATTACGTGATCCCGGGGTTCTACACCCAGCAGGGTTACCAGCAGTATTTCTCGGTCCAGGGCAGCGCGCTGGTCACCGATATCCTGCGTGACAACTGGGTACTGGGCGAAGGCGCGGGCATCAGCGGCATGGACTTGCGTCGCCTGATGGTCGAACTGGAGCAATTGTACTTCCGCGACTACGCCAACTTCTGGAGTGAGGCGGTCGGCCAGGTTGCCCTGCCACCGATCAACGATGCGGGCGAGGGCGCCGAGCAACTGGCGGGCCTGACTTCGGCCAATTCCCCGGTGTTGCAACTGCTGGTGGAAGTGCGCGAGAACACCCGGTTCCCGGCAGAAGCCGAACCGGCTGAGCAAGCGGCTGAAGCCGCTGGAGCACTGGCCGATCAGAAAGGCAAATTGGGCAAGCTGGGCAAACTGGCGTCTGCCGCAGCGGACCAGGCTTCGGAGATGGCGGCGATCAAAAACCTGCCGGATACCGCGAAGAAATCCCTGCAACGCCGCTTCGAACCGTTGCACCGTCTGCTGGATGACAACAACGGCCCGGCCGCTGATTTGACCCCGGCACTGACGGCGCTCAACGACCTGCAACTGCAACTGGCGAGCCTGGCGCGTGCCAGTTCCCCGGATCAGGCCGCGTTCGAAATGGCCAAGACTCGCATGAGCGGCCAGCGTGATGCGCTGAGCAACTTGCGCAATGCCTCGAACCGTCTGCCGCGTCCCGTCAGCGTCTGGTTCAACGTGCTGGCCGAAGACACCTGGCGTCTGGTGCTGAACGATTCCTACCAGTACCTGAACCAGCGTTATCAGAGCGAGCTGTACAGCTTCTACGGCAAGGCGATCAACAAGCGCTACCCGTTCAGCGCCCACAGCACCAGCGACGTCGCGATCAGCGACTTCCGCGAGTTCTTCAAGGCGCAGGGCATCAACGATCGCTTCTTCGAAACCTACATGCGTCCGTTCGTCAGTGGCGATCCAGGCAATTACCG
The DNA here is from genome assembly GCF_029959925.1 of Pseudomonas sp. PS02303. Lineage (NCBI taxonomy): Bacteria > Pseudomonadati > Pseudomonadota > Gammaproteobacteria > Pseudomonadales > Pseudomonadaceae > Pseudomonas > Pseudomonas sp. PS02303. Next base: position 23,148 of record NZ_JASCOM010000025.1, on the reverse strand, counting down.
TCTGCGTTCCATCGACGGTCACAGCATGCCGATCTCCAAGGTCTACCTCGACCAGATGGCCGCGGCCCAAGTGATCCGCCAGAGCTTCTTCTCGGTCAACCCGGCCGAGCCGCAAGTGCAGTTCAAACTGGAGCCGTACACCCTCGACCCGGCTGTCAGCCGTTCCGAGTTCAAGTTTGGCGACAAGACCATCGAATACCGTCACGGCCCGATCGTGCCGGTGTCCTTCAAATGGCCGACCGACGCTGAAGACGGTCGCACCAGCCTGGTCCTCGACAAAATGGCTGGCCGTCCGATCGGCATCGAGAAGAACACCGGCCCGTGGTCGCTGTTCCGTCTGTTCGACCTGATGCAGACCGAGTACCTGAACGGTCGCGACGTGATGGTCCTGAAGGCTGACGTGGGTGGCCTGCGCGCCAATTACCTGCTCAGCAGCCAGCGCACGCCGAACCCGTTCGACATGGGCGTGCTGCGCACCTTCCGTATGCCGGTGCAGCTCTGATGCTGGTTGCCAGTCCCTGGCGCAGCGCTGCGCGTACCGATCCGGGCAAGGTTCGGGCGCGCAACGAAGATGCTTTCCTCGACTGTCCACAGCAGGGGCTGTGGGTGGTCGCGGACGGCATGGGCGGTCATCAGGGTGGCGACATCGCCAGCCAGTTGATCGTCGCCAGCCTGGCGGAATTGCCGGTGCAGGACGACTTCGACGAACGACTCAAAGGTATTCGCCAGTGCCTGCACTGGTTGAATCGCCGCTTGGGTCAGGAGTTGACCGTCACCGCCGGGCGCCATGACAGCATCATGGGCAGCACCGTGGTGGCGCTGCTGGTGGAAGGCAATCGAGCGGCCTGTATCTGGGCCGGCGACAGCCGTTGCTACCTGTGGCGCGGCCAGCGTTTGTATCAGCTGTCCAAGGACCATTCGCTGCAACAGCAACTGATCGACGAGCAAAACATGAGCGTCGAGGACGCCCGTGCGCATCCGTCGGCCCATGCCCTGACCCGTGCGGTCGGGGCGGCTGATGTGCTGACGCTGGACGTGCTCGAACTCGAGGTCTACCCCGGCGATACGTTTCTGTTGTGCAGCGACGGTTTGTACCAAGGACTCAGCAGCGATGCCTTGGGCAACGCCCTGAGCCTGACCGCGCCGCACGTTGCGCTGGAGCGTCTGTTCGACGGCGCCTTGCGTGGCTCGGCCCGGGACAACCTGACTGCCGTGGTGATCCGACAATGACCCAACTCATGCCGCCGCTCGACGACCTGCTGGTGACCGACGAGGAAGCCAATAACCTGACTTACTTCGCGTTCGCCAAGTCGCATAAAGCTGAGCCCGCGCTGGCGCCAACCAAGGCCAGCATCGGCGAAATGCCCGACGTGCTCGCAGGCCGTTACCGCATCGAGCGTCTGCTCGGTGCCGGCGGCATGGGCGCGGTTTACCGCGCACGGGACTTGCTGAGCGAACAGTTCGGCGATCCCGACCCTTACATAGCGCTGAAGATCCTCAGCGAAGAATTTGCCGAATCGCCGGACGCCAGTGCCTTGCTCTACAGCGAGTTCGCCCTGACCCGACGACTGCGCCACGACAACGTGCTGCGTTTGCACACCTTTGAAGTGGACACCGACTGCCAGCGTGCCTTCATCACCATGGAACTCATGCGTGGGCTGACCCTGGACAAATTACTCTGCGAGCGCCCCCTGGGCCTGCCGTGGAAAGAACTGCGCGACATCGCGCTGCCGCTGCTCGACGCGCTGGCCTACGCCCACGCTCGCGGCGTGCTGCACGGTGACATGAAACCGAGCAACGTGATGCTCAGCGAAGAAGGCGTGCGCCTGTTCGACTTCGGCCTCGGCCAGGCTGAAGAGGGCATCCTGCCTGGCTTGCCACACCTGAGCCGCGACCGCTTCAACGCCTGGACCCCGGGCTACGCCGCCCCCGAACTGCTTGAAGGTCAACCGCTGTCGGCCAGTGCAGATGTCTACGGCGTGGCCTGCGTGCTCTACGAACTGGCGGGCGGCAAACACCCGTTCCGCCGCTTGCCGTCGACCGAAGCCCGCGACGGCCACCTCGAACGCGAACTGCACGCTCCACGGAATCTACCGAAACACTGCTGGCCAGCCCTGCGAACGGCGCTGGCTTTCGATGCGGCCAAGCGCACCATCACCGCCGCCCAACTGCGTGACGCCCTGGGCGCCACTTCGTCTTTGCTGCAACGCCTGCGACTGCGGGCGTAACGGATGACTACCGAACAGGGAGCAAGCAATGTTCAACTCAGCTAACGAAACCCACTTCAGCCTCACTGTTGAAGACTACGTGGGCGACCTGCAAGTGCTGTCGTTCACCGGCACTGAAGGCATCAGCCAGCCGTATCGCTTCGACCTCGAACTGGTCAGCGAAAACCCCGATCTGGACCTGGAAAAACTCCTGCACAAACAGGCGTTCCTGGCGTTCGATCCACAGGGTTCCGGCATCCACGGCCAGATCTACCGCGTCGCCCAAGGTGACGCCGGCAAGCGCCTGACCCGCTACAAAATCTCCCTGGTGCCGCAACTGCAATACCTGCATCACCGCACCAACCAGCGCATCTACCAGCAGATGTCCGCGCCGAAAATCATCGCGCTGATCCTCGACGAGCACGGCATCAAGGGCAACGCCTACCGCTTCCAGCTCAGCCAGCCGTGCCCGGATCGCGACTACTGCGTGCAGTACGACGAAACCGACCTGCACTTCGTCCAGCGCCTGTGCGAAGAGGAAGGTATTCACTACCACTTCCAGCACAGCGACAAAGGCCATCTGCTGGTCTTCGGCGACGACCAGACCGTATTTCCGAAGCTCGGCCAGCCAACCGCGTATGTGCAAGGCAGCGGCATGGTCGCCGACGAGCCCGTCATCAAAGGCTTCAAACTGCGCCTCGAAACCCGCACCGGCCGCGTCACGCGCCGCGACTACGATTTCGAAAAACCGCGCCTGCAACTCGAAGCCGCCTACAAACCCGACGGCGAAAGCACCGAACCGGATCTGGAAGATTACGACTACCCTGGCCGCTTCCTCGACCGCGCGCGCGGCAAATTTCTCAGCCAACGCGCCCTCGAACGCCACCGCGCCGACTACCAGCAAGCCGAAGGCCACGGCGACCAGACCAGGCTGATCAGCGGCCACTTCCTGGAAATGTCCGACCACCCGCGCACCGAGTGGAACGACCTCTGGCTACTCACCGAAATCGTCCACGAAGGCAAACAACCGCAAGTCCTCGAAGAGTCCGTGACCAGCGACACCACCGACAACAAAGACGACTTCCACCAGGGCTACCGCAACCGCTTCCTCGCCACCCCATGGAACGTCTTCTACCGCCCCGCGCTGGGACACCCGAAACCCCGCGTCCTCGGCAGCCAGACCGCCATGGTCACAGGGCCCAAGGGCGAAGAAATTCACTGCGATCAGTACGGCCGCATCAAAGTGCAATTCCACTGGGACCGCGAAGGCCAGGCCGACGACAAAACCAGTTGCTGGATGCGCGTGTCTTCGAGTTGGGCCGGGGATCGCTACGGTGCCATCGTCATCCCGCGCATCGGCATGGAAGTGCTCGTCACCTTCCTCGAAGGCGACCCCGACCAACCGCTGGTGACCGGGTGCCTGTATCACAAGGAAAACCAAGTCCCCTACGAATTGCCGGCGAACAAGACTCGCACCGTCTTCAAAACCCTCAGCTCCCCCGGGGGCGGTGGGTTTAATGAACTGCGGATTGAAGACAAGAAAGGGGCCGAGCAGATCTTCATCCATGCGCAGCGGGATTGGGATGAAAACATTGAGCATGATCAGAAGATTCGCGTGGGTAACGAACGCCACGACACAGTGGTCAAGAACACCTACACCGAACTGAAAGCCGAAGAACACCGCACCACGATTGCTGATCGCAAGAGTGAAGTGCGGGTGGATGATCATCTGACGATTGGGCAGAACCAGCATGTGAAGCTGGGGACTGCGCAGCTGACGAGTGTCGGGAAAGAGATTCATCTGAAGGCTGGGGCGAAGATTGTTATTGAAGCTGGCAGCGAACTCACCATTTTGGGGGGAGGGAGCTTTATCAAGCTGGATGCCGGTGGTGTGACCGTTGTTGGGCCGGTGGTGAAGATTAATGCGGGTGGTTCGGCAGGGAGCGGGACAGGGATTGGAATTAAGCCGCCGGTGTTGCCGGGGGCTGCGGATAAGGATAAGGCGGGGAGTTTGATGGATCAGGCGTTGGGGAATGCGCCTGAGGAACAGGTCAAACGCAAACCGAAACGAATGCTCAATTTTTCCGGGTAAGACATTGACGGCAATCCAAGCCACCAGGGATCAGAATTCAGGTAATTGGTAATGACAGAGACAACAAACAAAATTCAAAAATGGTCGTATCCCCTGAAAGTAGGGACAGCCGAAGCGACCGATCCGCAGCAGTTCTACAAAGCGTTAGCCAAAGCTAAAGATGGTTACTACCCATTGGGGGCAAATGGCCTTTGGCATGGTGGTGTTCACTTCGATGAAGCTTCGGGGTTGGTGAAGGATTTGACGGAGGTCAGATGCATCGCTGATGGAGAGGTCGTCGCATACCGAATTGACGAGAAATATCCGACTTCTGATTTTGGCTCGGCGCACTCGGTTTATTCGACGGGGTTTGTGCTGGTGAAGCATCGACTTGAACTTCCGTCACCTTCTACGCCAGCTCCTGCTACCGGTGCGGCTGCTGCAACTGGGCCGAGCCTGACTTTCTTCAGTCTCTATATGCACCTACTTGATTGGGAAACCTATAAAACGAATCCTACGCTTAAACCACCGGGTTTCTGGGGGAAAGGCCTTTATCAAGTAAAGGAAAATCTTCGAACCAAATCATTGGGGCTTAGGGTTCGTGAAGGAAATTCGTCTCAAACACCCATTTTGGCCGTACTACCCCGTGGCACTAAGATTCTCACCAAACCGGCACCGTCTAACCAAAACTGGCTTGAAGTAGTAAGCGTCACTCCTGAGTTCCCAAGCTTGGCTGTCAACACTGGATGGGTATTTAAGGGGCAAATGAAACATCTGGGGGGTGAGAGCTATCTGGTAGGAGAGGAAGCAAAAGACGCTCCTCCAGACCAAAAGAGCGGCGCTAACGTTCGCGATGCTACTAGCAGTGGGCAACCGATCGCGTTTTTACCGGCGGGTACGCAGATTAGGATTAGCGACGAACAAGCCGCAAGACAATATCGCAAGCTGGTAGAGATCGTAAGCGGTCAGCCTATTCCAGTTCTAAAGGCTGGTGGCGACGGTAAACTGCCTGGATTTGTTTGGCTTGAAGATTTGGAGGCCAAGAACGAGCCCCATGCCCCTATTGGGCAGGTAGTTCCACTGGCTCAGGCCTTCAAAGTTAGGGCCGGTGAGGTGTTGGGGCATGTTGGAAAATACCAGACCCATGCAGATGCCGCCCCGAAGAATTTATTACATCTCGAAGTTTTCAGCTGTGAGGACGTGAAATCTTTTACTAGTAAAAGTAAAGAAAAGGCTGTCGGCCTACCCGCTGCTGAAAAGACATTAGTCAAGATACCAGTAGACACGTGGTTAGTTACTCATGCTCCACACATGAATGCCGCGACCCCTCCTAAAGCAGCAGATCCAGGTAATAAAGTGGGGTATGACTTCTATATTCCTGTTGGATTGCTTGAAGCATTGCCAGCGGAGAAGAAAATCAAAGAATCTGTTGTGATGGGTACATCGACCTCCACCACCTATTGGTGGCGCCTAGATGGGTTATTAGGTGACAAAGACGGTAATGGAATTGATGGATGGTTTGCAGAACCCGACACAGTGATCTCGCGGCACTCTCCTTTTGAATGGAATGGGTTCAACTTTATTGACGAAACCACGAGCAATGTCGACCACCTAGCAGCTTTTCTGCATGCCCAAGATAGGCTCGATGAACAAGAGCGTGAATCGTATCTTCCGAATGTAGAGGTCGCCCTCGCTGGTTCTGTTAGCGAGACGCTGTACAAGATTCTCGACAGGAATGGGGATAAAAAGCTGGCGCCGTCTGAAATTGCGGAGGCGTTGGGCAAACCGTGGTTCTCTCAACCCATATCGCAGATGGTGACGCGTTATGAGAATGAATGGGACTACAAAAAAGAAAACTGGGATGCCCTGGATGAAATTATTGGCCACAGCGATTCTGACCCTCATAAAGCTTGGGTAGAAGAAAAGGTACGAATTGAACGGTTAAGTTGGTGGGCGAAGTTGGTTGGGCAGCATGGAATAACTGCTACTACTAGCGTACAGCATATTCACCCTGTTGGCTTGATATCAAATTGTATGAAGTATTCTTGCGGGTGCTTAAATATAGAGAAGTTCGTTGAAGAGTACAAAAAAGAACATCGGCATGTATTTGGCTGGTTCGAAGACGACAACGTGACTCATGTTTCACTGGCTTATTCTCTGAATCAAGAGTCAGAAGAAAATCTGAAAAAGCTATTGGCGATGATGATGAAGTTGTGGGGTGAGTACTTTGATGAGTGCAATGATGTTTACTTGGCCTATATGTTAGCCACAATTCGTGTGGAGGCATACGATTTTAATCGCGTTGTTTTCTTCGCCCCTATTGCTGAAAAAATCAGTGAAGAAAAAGCTGAAATAGATTACGGTTCTGGCCCCACAGGGCGTAGGGCCGCTATGGCGAGGGACTATCATAATACTGAAATTGGTGATGGCTACAAGTATCGGGGTCGTGGGCTTAGTCAGATAACCTGGAAAGCTAACTATGAAAAGTTTTCTGCAGCCTTGGGGATAGATTTTACAAATAATCCAGATTTGGCTTTAGAGTTAGAATATGCAACTAGAATTATGATTGGCGGAATGAAGGGCGGGGTATTCAAAGCAGGAGAGACACTTGCTGCGCATTTATCTCCTGGAAATAAAAATTATGTTACGGCTCGTCGAATCATTAATGGGACTGACAAGAAAAACGTAATTGCATTTTATGCCCAAAAATTTGAAAATCTTTTAGAGAGAATTAAAAATTGAAGATTTTAGTTTTGATTTTAGCCGTTCTGGTTCCCTCCTTAAGTTACGCGAAGCCATTTTTTCCCAGTCATGATTCGTGCGCCGGTAAAGAAAAATCACAAGCTTGCAAAGTTGTACTCAATGAAGACGGTTTTTTAGTTGATGCTGTTACAGGTGAAAAGCTATCAGAAATCTCTGAGGATACGGGGATGATGAGCGCTAACTGGCTTTATATATATGGTGATAAATATGTTCTGGAGCATTTGGACTTTTCATCCTCTAAGTCCCGTAGCTGGGTAGTGTTCTCCTACAGTAAGCAGCAAGTTGTGGTCGATAGGATCTACAGTTTTTCTCAGGTCATTTCAGCGGCATCGGTAGCTGCTTGGTATGGATATGAATGCCGAGCCGGCGAAGGAAGTCTAATCAATGCAAAGGATCAAGCATTTAGTGAGTCGGCAGTAAGCGCATTTTGTGGAAAAGCTGCCAGAAATAGTCTGAAGCTAAGAAAAGAAACGCCTGATACGTCCATGGGTGTAGATATCGCTATAAATATCCCTGTTTATAGCGCAGGGGAAACAGCCGATTCAGCTACGTATTTGTTTTTCGACACGGATAAGCCCGATTTTTTTCAGATGGCTTGTTATTCGAACTGCAAGCTGAAGTCTGATGGCACGGCCATCACGTATGTCGGAAGAGTTTCCAAAAGTACCTGGTTTCTCGGCGACATAAAAAATACTTCATGTGCTAGTGAAGGGAGTTATAAATATAAGAGCTCCTCCGAGAAAATTGTTTTTGATGGATGTGTCGAAGCAGGAAGCATGAAATTGACTGAGTACGCAGCTGGTGGAAAAAGCCCGCGGGCTCAGTTTGTTGGTAAGGCAGATGGTGATGGCTATAAAGGCGAGTGGATATCAAAATCTGGTGATAATAAAAAATATAGCTTCTTCATGTTTCCTTTAACAGTTTATTGAATTGCAGATGGAAGGGGGGGCAAGCTTTCACAGTTATGTGGAGGTTTGGCCTGTCTCGCAGCAAATTCGAAAAGAGCGAATTTATATATGAAGTACTTTTTTGTTCTTGCTTTGTTTGCTACTGCTGCTGCTGGCGCTGCCCCTGTAGATGTCTGTTATCCCACGGAAGGGCCTAAGCATTTTTTATCGCAGTGGACCGAAGACTCACGCACAATCGATTTGCTTTCACGGGTTGAGGATGAGAAATTTTCAATTGAGGAAGGGAAATCGTCTATAACGAAGACTTCATTGGTGATGGAGTGAAGGACTTTATTTTTCTTTCATATTCTAGCGCGGGTTCCAGTGGTGATTTTACTTACGGATTTTTTGTCCAGTGCCAAGGCTTTCTGAGGAATGTGGAAGGTGATTACTTTGCAGATGTAAAAGTTGTAGATAGCCATCCAGAGAATACTCCATATAAAGATATTCAGATCCATTCATATAATAGAGATAAACAAGATCAAATTATGCACAGAGATGGAATGCCGCTGACTACTCCCCATCTTTGGCGCTTTAATTCAGAAACGAAGCTGTATGAAGGTGAGTCAAGATAAGTGGAGGTTGAAAGTGAAAAGTTGACGGATTTATTTATGATGATGCGGTCGCCAATAAATAAATCCGTCCCCTTTTCCTTAAAGAGCGAAGTTATTAGGATATCGGATAAGTCCGATGCTATTAACCTTTACGGTCGTTTGAACTGGGATTCGACAAATCCAAAAATTCAGGATATGGCAATCGATTTGATTTATCGAGGTGACTACACTGGCGATTCGAGGGCTCTTATTCAAAGGCATATGACTGACAATAATTTGTCTGCATTTTCAGGTGTAATAGGCGATCGTTCAAAATGGGGCAATGTGCCTGAAGATCGGTTCAATGATTATCTTAGGTGATTTATGAAGTTTTCGAAGTGGATACCGTTATTTTGTGCTTTTTACATGGGGCACGCAGCGGCGGAAATACCAGATATCGGCCCGGTCTCAGAGGTCGGAGCCGGTCGTGTTGGCGATAATGTCGTCAGATATGTAAAAATATTTGGTAAAAGCTGTCTTGAAGTTCAGGTGATTAGCCCTGAGAAAAATTGGAAAGTTTTGTCTTCTTCGAATTTTTGTACCTTTGAAGGTAAAAAATTTGGTTCGGATTTTGCCGATGCTGGTTTCGAAGATATTTCGGTGAAAGCTGACGGTATCCATTTGACACTGAGTCTTACCCCTCTGCAGCCAACCGGTGAGCAGCGCAGAAGCTGCGTCATTCCTGTCGTGGCGACGGTGATTAAAGATCTGAGCTGTTCCGAAGCAGGGAAATAACCGAGTGGAGTCGGATTAGTTTAGCTGTCTTCATCTCTGATGAGGACGAGCATCAAATTAATCCGTCTCCTTGATTGAATGTGAGTCTGGTGAATAAAGATTACTCTTTTAGATTGAGGGTTATGTGGTCGCGGTCGGGTAGTTTTGACTGTTTTATTAGTTGTGTTTTCGAACTATAAATTAATTTGTTCGATATTCTACAAGTGTCTGCATCAATAAAAGGAAGTAGTATTGAGTAAGTTGTTTTGGTTGGGGGTGTTCTTATGTCCTTCGATTGTGGCCGCTGAACCGATTGTTCACAACCTGCAATCGTGTACGCAGGATGGCAATGTCACGATTAATTGCTCGGTGGTGCTAGATAGTAATGGTTTTATATTGGATGCCGGGTCCGGCAAGATGCTATCTGACACGGCGGAGCCGACTGGAGCTTTCAATTCGTTTGAACTCTATCGGGATGGCAGTCAATACATTCTGGCTAATGAAAATATTTCCAGGGCTCGGTCCCGTCGCTGGGTGGTGTTTGGATACGAGGGTGGAAAGATTGATCTACAGAGGATTTACATCTTCTCATTAGATACCGCCAAACAGTCAGGGCCTTACTGGCACGGCTACGATTGCCGACCTGACTTCAAATTATTTACTCCGCGAAGTGGCGTGCCTTTCAGCGAATCAGCTATGCAGGCACTGTGTGGAGATGTTGAAGGTAACGTGGTAGTGGTGCCGAAAGCCCCAGCCATCTCCGTCCCCTCCAAATCCTTGGCTGTAAGTGTTCCCGTGTATAGAGCCGGAACCCGTGTCGGGGCTGCAACTTACCTATTTGCTGGAAGTGATGAGCCGAATCTGCTGGCGCTGGCCTGCCTGTCAAATTGCGTTTCCAGCACCTCGGAAAAGGCTAAGCTTCCTGCGGGGAATGCTTCATCTGCTTCAAGTGTATCCGCTATCGCAAAGGAAACCTGCAACCCTGACAGCTTTACCAATCCCGATTTGATCATTTGCGGCCAGCAAAGCTTCGAAAAAGTCGACGCTGTGTTGAATGAGCAATACAAGAAAACCCTGGCCAGCTTGTCTCCCGCAGACAGGAAGCAACTCACCGATGTGCAAAGAAGATGGGTGCGCTTCAAGGAAGCGTATTGCGAGGATCTGTATCAAGCGGTTTTGCCGGGAGCGGAGGCGCCCATCGATAAGCTTACGTGCTTGGCGCAGACAACCACTGCCCGGTTGGGTGAGCTCATTTATCTACAGACAGGTATGCCGAATGATGGCTTTTACAAAGCTGCTTCGTTGATGGCAGGGCAGGATCGCGAAAGCGGTCTGAAGGCCTCGATCAATCTGCTCGGAGGGGGTGACTTCGACGATCCGGTTTGGAAGCAGTATGCGGACGGACAGTGCGAGATGAGTTTTCGTTTGTTTCGTGAAGACCTCGCTTATTGCGCTGTGCGGATGCGTTTTCAGTTACCCATGAACCGTTAAAGGAATGGAATCTATGAGTTGGTGTCTCAGGGCGCTCAGATGGCCTCCGACTCTTTTTTGGAAACCGAATGGAAGTGAGAGTAGGGCGAGCACATGCGATTCAAGTATTTAGCCATTTCATTGCTCGGCCTGCTGTGGACGGCACCGGTATTTGCCGAGGCAACCACTTTCAGCCCAACCAAAAACGTCGAAGCGACGCTCGTGCTGGAAGGCTCAATGTTAACGGTCGCTGTTAAAAGCGATACCCAAAGCGAATCTCGGACAATCGATTTTCAAGCTGAAAACGAACTGCATGTGCAAATAGACGATTTCAATTTCGACGGTGCAAAGGATTTTGCGGTCTGGCAGATCGATGACGGAATGGGCACCTACACCATTCACAGGATTTTTGTTTACCAGCCCGAAGCAGGTTTTTTCAAGGAGCTGACTCCAGCTTGTGGCGACGATTTCTCCAATCTGCGGGTAGAGCGCGACAAGAGAGCTCTGCTTAGCACCTACTGGGAAATGAATGAGCCAAAGCTTTGTGTCACCGATCTCTCCCCTGATTCGGTTGCTCGGATTTCATCTGAATAGATCAAGGATAGAAGACAGTGAAACGCTTTTTTTTCAGCATTCTTTGTGCGCTGACTTTCCAGGCCGCTCTGCCGGTTTCAACGGCGTTTGCTCAGGATGAGTGCAACGAGATCATGACAAGCCTACAAATTGATAAGTGCTCTGAAGCGTCGAAGGCTGGTGCTGATTCACAGTTGAATACGAGTTATCACGAACTGCTGGCGCGGCTCGAAACCCAGTATCAAGCCAATCCCGAATTGGGGGCGACGTATGCGGTGAAGGTGAAGGAGTCGCAGCGTGCGTGGATTAAGCTTCGCGATGCGAATTGCCATCTTGAGGCGTTTGAGCTTGAGCCCGGCAAGCCTGCTTATGTCACGACAGTGAACAGTTGCATCACGGGAATGAGCCGAGAGCGTTCGGTTTATCTGGACAAGATTGCACCTGACATTTCGGCTGGTCCAGCCGCTCAAACTGCTGACGTTGTCTGCCCATCCTCTGACTTCAACACTTTTCTCGCTTCCTTCTCTGAGAGTGCGGCCATTCAAAAGGTCTTCGTCCAACGGCCCCTAACTTTTGTGGTGACGGTGAATGCTGAGCCGGAGCCGCGACAAGAAAAGCGTTCGCTGAAGGACGATCAGATCAAGTTTCCACTCGTGCCTGAGCGTGCGAAGCGAGAGGCTGAAGGTTTGATGCTAACCGTCAAAGAGCAGAGAGGGGATAAGGCGACGGCCATTTTGCAAAAGCCTGATACGGACTACGTGGTTGAGTATCGCTTCGTGCGTGGGCAATGTTGGATGCTTACTGAAGTCTCGGATTTCGCACTGTAGAAATCTTTAGGAGCGCGCCAATGTTGGCGCGCTCCTTGTTCCTGCTTACACCTTCCCCCGATGCTCCGCCGGATTCGGCGAATCAATGTGATCCAGCGCTCGCTCCACCAACAACCGGACCCCATCCGCCAATCTGCTAAGCGCTAAAGCTAAGGAGCGTCGTGCTCCGTCCACGTCGTCGGCCAGGTTGGCGGCGATGGCGCTGATGGATAGCAGGTCTTCCGAGGCGTTGGCCAGGAGGGCTTCGGTGTCGATATCGGGGGAGACGGCGAAGAGGTTGCCTTTGCGAGGCTTGGGTTTGTCGCCGGGTGGTGGGGCGAAATGGTGGTTGAGGGCGCGTTCGGCGGCTTCGTGGAGTTTCTTCGAATCGAGGGATTCGTAGGGGGAGGTGGCTTCGTTTTGTGGTGGATTAGGTGTTGGCTTGATCATAAGTGTTATCCCGTAATTATGGAGCCGACACCGTTTCGCTTGCACTTCGAAAGAGGTGGCAGCTGTGCATAGGTGTGCAAGACCGGCGGGATTACCCGGCAGACCCGAAGGTCTCCCATACACAACTGCCATAACGGTTCGCGAGCATAGGAAAATGCTCGATGAATTGCCATAACCATTGTGTATCCCGCCGGACTTGCACGTCCGTGTCACCGATTTTGCGGTGACGAACAAAGCCTATCGATGAAGCGCACGGCTGCCTAGTTCACGAACAGCACCACGTGTTGAAGGAAATGTCCGATGGAGTCGAGCGTAGAAAGCTCAAAATTTCCACGCTTTTAAACACCCTCGTTTCGTCAATGACTTGGTAGTCATCAGCGTCAAAAACCACGGCATCTTCTTCTATCGCTGCACAACAGTGGCGTTCTCGCTTGAAGCCGCTACACTGCGCCGGCCGTTCACTTTTCTCTTGAGGCTGTGCGCATGAAATTTCGTTTTCTTCTGTGGATGCTGGGTTTGTTGATGGGTAAGGCCAGTCGGACTAATCCTGCGTTTCAGCAGCAGTTGGGTGACAAGGAATTGGTGTTCCAGCTACAGACCCTGGACGGGAAAGTGGCGCGGCATTTCTTTGTGAAGGATCAGCGCATTACCAGCAAGTCGGGCATGTATGCCGAGCCGGCGTTTGCGATTGCCTTTAAAGACGCGGCGTATGGCTTTGCCACGATGCAGGCGAAGAACAAGCAGTTGGCGTTTATGACGGGGATTCAGGACAAGTCGATTCAGATCAAGGGCAATCCGGCGTTGGTGATCTGGTTTCAGGGGTTGACCAAGTATTTGAAGCCGAAGAAGAAGCCTGCTGCTGTTCGTTCATAAATCCAGTGCTGGCTCACGCTGTCATCATTTAGGCTCAAGAGGACAATAGAACTGTCAGTTTTTACAGGCGCGATAGGGTGACTGTGAATGCTCTACTCGGGGAGGGAGGTCCATAGCGGATTCCACTCACCTTGATGGAGCAAAATCATGAACCAGCTGAAACCAGCCAACTCAGGAAGCCTCGATCCGACATTTAACGGTTCTGGTGTTTTGGACTTTCCGCTCTCTGAAGTGTACGGATTCCCCGATGCGGTTCTCCCATTGGATGACAACAAAACGCTTGTTGCCATGAGGCCTACAGCGTTCAACGTTCCGGTCATAGTTGCGCGGCTGAATGAAGACGGGACGCTGGATCGCTCATTTGGCACTGCGCAGCGTGGCTTTGTTGAAGTGCCTTTCGAAGATAGTGACATCTATGTATTCGGGCTCACGCCTCTGGCTAATGGTGGGTGGCTGATCGTTGGCCAATACATATCGTTCAGCGGTGGCGGTTTGCTCATCGTGCGGCAGTTTCAGGATGGCCGACTGGATACGTCCTTGAATGGCGATGGAAAACTCTTCATTCCTTATGATGATTTGGGTAGTCCCCAGCACAGTGGGGTGACGCTGGAGGTTGCTGGCCGCCATGGCGAAAAGACTTCGGCAGGACGCTCCCGGGTCTCTGGCAACAGCGGAGTCTCTGTGGTTGAGCAGTCGGATGGCAAGATCGTGCTGGTCAGTTCCGTTATCAACACTTCCGGAAAACCGAAGGGAATTGTGCTGCGGCGTAATTCAGACGGCTCGCCCGATCTGACGTTTGCCGGGACTGGCTTCGCGATTGTCGAACTCCCAGGTGTCGAGCATGAATGGAGCGGTGCCGAAGGTGTTGCGGTTCAGGCAGACGGCCAGATATTGGTGACTGGCATGTACGTGAAACAGGACGAATCCATGGGAGCCTTCGTAACTTGCTTCAACTCACTGGGACAAGTAGACCGCACGTTTAATGGCGGCCTTGCGGTGACCATTCCGAGTCCTCGCTGGATGATGTTGAGCGCCATCACGGTTAGAGAAAGTGACGGCAGGATTGTTGCGGTGGGGAATTCGCGAGGGAAGGACGTTCAAAACGGGGTGATCGTCGTTTTAAACAAGAGTGGGTCCTACAATCTTCCTTTTAACAACGGACGGGCCCTTTTTTCTGAGTTGGTGCCGCAGGGGCAGGATTGGGCGCGCTGTGCGTTGCACGCCAATGGATCAATCAGTGTCACCGGAAGCACCGGGCAAGGCTTCGTCTCTGAGGAGATGGCAGTGGTGACGGCGCGTTATCTTTCTGACGGCTCATTGGACATGACATTCAATGCCGGTAAAGGCTTTGCTGTTTTTGACGGTGAGAAAGGGTTTGAGCACGCATTGGACATGGCATTAATGGCTGATGGACGCATTGTTATTTGCGGAAGCCTGTGGGGAGACGGTGAACCTTTGCCGAGCTTTAAGGGCGGATGGATGTTGCGCTATCTGGCTTGATTCACTCAGATAGACCGAGTTGGATTCCTCGCGGGCAAGCCTCGCTCCTACAGGGATTGCGTGAATCCTGTGGGAGTGGGCTTGCCCGCGATGCTTTTAGGCTTGGCTGAATTGCGAAGCCAGTTCGCGCAGCAGGACTTCGGCTTCGAGGACTTTGCTGACGACGTCGTTGGCTTTGTCGCGAGTCAGGCCTACGCGCTCCAGCAATGCGTCGGGGATGTCTTCGTCCGGACCGGAGCCGATGCCGCGGCTGCGCAGCAGGCGTACGGCCAGGCACACGAGGTTCGGGTATTCAGCGTAGGCACCGTCGTAGCTTGGGTCGTGCTGGAAGCGCAACGCAGTGGCCAGTTCGTCGGGCATGTCCCAGTAGCGCATCAGCCACGAACCAATTTGTTCGCGGCTGATGCCGAGCAGGTGTTGCTCGACGTAGCTGTGGCACAGGTGCGGGTTAACTTCCAGGTGACGGCAGATCAGCGAGAAGTGCGGCGGGAAGACGTGGGCCAGCAGCAGGTAGCCGAAGTTGTGCAGCAGGCCGGCGAGGTAGGTCAGGCCGGCTTCCGGGCGCTGGGCGCGGGGCATGGCGCGGGTCAGGCCTTCGATGACGGCGGCGGTGTAGATCGATTGCTGCCAGTACGGCGTGGTGTGTTGCGGGTGGTCTTTGGGCAGGCTCAGGGTTTTGCCCAGGGCCAGGCCCAGCGCCAGGTTGATCACCAGGTCGAAACCCAGGACGCGCACGATCGCGTCTTCCACTGAACGAATTTTGCCCGGCGAGGCGTAGTACGGCGACGCGGCCCAACTGACGACTTGGGCCGCCAGCGCCGGGTCGGTTTCAACCACGCCGGTGATGTCGTCGATGGTGGCGTTGGGGTCGACGCGCAGCTTGATGATTTTCTGCGCGGTCTCGGCCAGCGGCGGAATCTCGATGGTGGCTTCCAGGCGTTGCTGGATGCGTCGCGCAGTGAACGCCTGGACGGCCTGGGTGATTTCCTCGCGGTCATCGTCGGGGCGGTCGAGGTTGGGGCGGATGCTGGTCAGGTTCTCGCCGAAGTTGGCGGCGCTGGCCTTGGTCAGCATGCTTTTGAAATCTTCGCTGGTGATTTCCAGCAGCAGGCCCGGCTCGCCCGAGTTGATCAGTAACTTCGGTTCGCGCAGCAGGCTTTCTTCGTACAGGCACGGCGAACTGGTCAGCGCCGGCAGGCCAGGCAGCAGGCTCAGGTTGTGCTTGCCGAGCATTTTCACCAGGCGTTCGGTGGGCACTGCGGTGAGGCGGCGACCGGTCAATTCGGCGAGGCGATTGAGGTCAAGCAACTGGCTTTGCGGGAACAGCACCATCAAGGCGCCGACGGCGTCGTCCACCAGAACCGCCTGCACTTTGCGCGAGGCGTTGAGGCCGTGATGATCGAGGACTTCTTCGTAGGCAATGCCCAATTTGCCCAGCAGCAACCGAATAACAGACGGAGCGTGCAGGGGTTCCGGGGCGAGGGCAGCTTCAGTCATGGTCTGTATCCGTATTCAAACAATTGCAGGAGTATAACCAGCTTGTTTAAAAGCATCGTCCACAAACTGCGACGGTGCTCACACTTGGCCGTATTGCTGCCCATGGCGCAGCCAGCGGTCGAGCAACGGGCTGACGTGATCCGGCCAGCGCTCCAGCAATGCCTGGGCGGCGTCGCGTACGGCGGGCAATAGATCGGCGTCGCGCATCAGGTCGGCGACCTTGAATTGCAGCAGGCCGGTCTGGCGCGTACCGAGCATTTCACCGGGGCCGCGCAGTTCGAGGTCCTTTTCGGCGATGACAAAACCGTCGTTGGTTTCACGCATGATGCCCAGGCGCTGACGGCCGATCTGCGACAGCGGCGGATGGTAGAGCAGCACGCAATGGCTGGCGGCGCTGCCTCGACCGACGCGGCCGCGCAATTGGTGCAACTGCGCGAGGCCGAGGCGCTCGGGGTTTTCAATGATCATCAGGCTGGCGTTCGGCACATCGACGCCGACTTCGATCACGGTGGTCGCAACCAGCAGCTGCAAATTGCCGGCCTTGAATTCGGCCATGACGGCGGCTTTTTCCGCGGGCTTCATGCGGCCGTGGATCAGGCCGACCTTCAGCTCGCCGAGCGCGGCGGTGAGGTCTTCGTAAGTGGTTTCGGCGGCCTGGCAGGTCAGCTCTTCGGATTCTTCAATCAGCGTGCACACCCAATAGGCCTGACGCCCTTCGGCGCAGGCACCGCGCACGCGCTCAATGACTTCGACACGCCGGGTATCGGTGACCAATACCGTGTTGACCGGGGTTCGGCCGGGCGGCAGTTCGTCGAGGATCGAGGTGTCGAGGTCGGCGTAGGCGCTCATGGCCAGCGTTCGTGGAATTGGCGTGGCGGTCATGATCAGCTGATGCGGACACATCCGCCCGCCGACGCCTTTCTGCCGCAATGCCAGGCGCTGCTGCACGCCGAAGCGGTGCTGTTCGTCGATGATTGCCAGTGCGAGGTTCTTGAACTGCACTTCCTCCTGGAACAACGCGTGAGTGCCGACCACCATGGGTGCGCCATTGGCGATCTGCTCCAGCGCGGCCACGCGGTTTTTGCCCTTGAGCTTGCCGGCCAGCCACGCGACTTCAATGCCCAGCGGTTCGAGCCAGCGCTTGAAGGTGATGAAGTGCTGCTCGGCGAGAATTTCCGTGGGCGCCATCAATGCGACCTGATAACCAGCCTCCAATGCCTGAAGCGCGGCGAGGGCCGCGACCACGGTTTTGCCCGCGCCGACGTCGCCCTGAATCAGTCGCAGCATCGGTTCGTGCTGGCTCAGGTCGTAGGCGATTTCGTTGCCGACTCGTTGCTGTGCGCCGGTTGGCGTAAAGCCCAGATTGGCCAGGTATTGCGCCGGCAGTTTGGTGGCTTTCGGCATCGCCGGCGCGCGCAGGGAGCGCATGCTTTCGCGCAGACGTTGCTGGGATAGCTGATGGGTCAGCAGTTCTTCAAAGGCCAGACGGTGCTGCGCCCAGTGATGGCCGAGGGCAAGTTCGTCGACATCGGCATCGGCGGGCGGGTGATGCAGGTAGCGGATCGCATCGGCCAGCGGCGCGAGTTGATAGTCCCGGGCCAGTTCGGTCGGCAGCCAGTCGGGCAGGCTGGTCGGGCCGAGCATGGTCAGGGTTTGCATGCACAGTTGGCGCAAGCGCTGCTGGGTCAGGCCTTCGGTGAGCGGGTAGACCGGGGTCAGGGTTTCATCCACCGGCGGTGGCTCGTCGCCGGTGATGGCGCGGTATTCCGGGTGGTAGATTTCCAACCCCGACGCGCCGGGCCGGGCTTCGCCGTAGCAGCGAATCCGCGTGCCGCGTTTGAGGCCTTCTTTCTGGGCGTTGCTGAAATGGTAGAAGCGCAGACTGAGCCCGCCGGTGCCGTCTTGCAGACGCACGACGAGGCTGCGGCGACGGCCCATGACCACGTCGGCGCCGCTGACGGTGCCTTCGATCACGGCGTCCTGGCCCGGTCGCAAATGGCCGATCGGGACCACGCGAGTGCGGTCCTGATAACGCAGCGGCAGGTGGAACAGCACGTCCTGGAGATTCTCCAGGCCGACCTTGGCCAGTTTCTCGGCCATGGCCTCGCCGACACCCTTGAGTGCCGTGACCGACACTTGCGACAACTCGGTCATGGCAGCGACTTAGGCCGCAACCACCGGTGCTTGCGGCTTGGCCACCGAGCACAGGCGAATGGAGTCAGCGAGAATCTCGATGGCTTTCGGACGCGGGAAGCTCGCGCGCCACGCAATGGCCACGGTGCGGAACGGCACCGGAGGCGTCAGTGGGCGCACTTCGATCACGCCGGGGGCGTAGTGATGGCTGTCGACGGCCGACAGCGGCAGGATCGAAATGCCCAGGCCGGACGCGACCATGTGGCGGATGGTTTCCAGAGAGCTGGATTCCACCGTGGTGTGCTTGGCACCGTCGTTGCCTTTGGCCAGGGTCGGGCAGGCTTCCAGCACTTGATCGCGGAAGCAGTGGCCTTCGCCGAGCAGCAGCAGGCTCTTGTCGTTGAGCAGGCTGGCGTCGATGGATTCTTTTTGCGTCCACGGGTGCTGGGCCGGCATCAGCACGTAGAACGGCTCGTCGTAGAGCTGCAGGGTCAGCACGTCGGCTTCGTTGAACGGCAGGGCGATGATGATTGCGTCGAGCTCGCCGTTGCGCAGTTTGTCGCGCAGTACGTGAGTGAAGTTTTCTTCGATGTACAACGGCATCTGCGGGGCGACCCGGTGCAGTTGTGGAATCAGGTGCGGAAACAGGTACGGGCCGACAGTGTAGATCGCGCCGACTTTCAGCGGAGCGGTCAGCTGGTTTTTGCCAGCCTGGGCCAGTTCGCGAATGCCTTGGGCCTGTTCCAGGACTTTCTGCGCCTGGGCAACGATGCCTTCACCGACCGGAGTCAGGCGCACGGCACTCTTGCTGCGCTCGAAAATCAGCACACCGAGTTCGTCTTCAAGCTTTTTCACGCCCACCGACAGGGTCGGCTGACTGACGTGGCAACGCTCGGCTGCGTGGCCGAAATGCTGCTCTTGGGCGAGGGTAACGATGTAGCGTAATTCTGTGAGAGTCATAGCAAGCGTCCATGAAGTTGCGCGCCAAGCATAACGGCTGCAATCGATAGACGCACGTTATCAGAGTGAGTGTGCAGAGTGACACTGGGTAATGCCGGTTTGCCGCTGGCAGATACACAAAAGGCACCTTTCGGTGCCTTCTCTGCATGATCATGGACTTTTCTGCTGGAGGAGGCCCCTGTAGGAGTGAGCCTGCTCGCGATAGCGGTATACATTTACCAAAAAGGTTGAATGTGGTGGCCTGATCGCGAGCAGGCTCACTCCTGCAATGGTTTTGTGTTGCGTTTAGCGGCGGCGTTTTTCCAGTGAGTAGAGGAACGGCGCCGTGATTTCGATGGTGCCATTGGTCAGCATGTCCGCCGGTGGCTTGGGCAGCGGTTGGGCGAGGCGGATCATTTCCAGGGTAGCGCGGTCCAGATCGGCGGTGCCTGAGCGGCTCACCAGTTCGTACGACAACACATTACCTTCGCCATCAACGATGAAGCGCAGACGGTTGGTGCCTTGCTTGCCCCGATTCTGTGCACTCACCGGGTACTTTTTGTACTTGCCCAAGTGCGCGAGCAAAGTGCCTTCCCAGCTGGCCTTGGCAGCCTGTTGTGCAGGCGATGGGCCCGGTGCTGGTTGCGCGGATTTCTCCGTCGGTGCCTGGGTCGGTTGCGCGTCGCTAGGTTTCTCCTCTGACGGTTTCTCCTTCGGCGGCTCCGGCTTTTTCTCCACAGGCTTGGGTGGTTGCGGCTTCGGCTTCGGCTTGGGTTTGACCGGCTTCGGCACAACGATCTCGGCCTTCGGCACTTCAGCCAGTTTCGGGATCGGCAGTTCTTCCACCGGGGCCGGTGGCTGTGGCGGCGTTATCACCTTCGGCGGTGCCGGAGGTGGTGGGGCCGGAACCGGCGCCAACTCGACCATCATCGCCTGCGGAGGCAGCTCGATGGGTGGGCGCGACGTCCAGTTCAGCGCCAGCGCAATAGCCAGTGCATGGACGCCCAGCACCACGGCCAGGCTCGCGCTGTAACGCGTCAGCTTATGGCGCGTCGTGATCATTTCTTGACTGCCGTCTCGAGCCCGACCAGACCTACCTTCAGGTAACCGGCGGAGCGCAGATTGTCCATCACGCTCATAAGGTCGCCGTAATCCACGCCTTTATCGGCCTGGAAGAAGATCGTCGTGTCTTTCTTGCCTTGGGTCCTGGCGTCGAGGGTGGCGCCAAGTGCTTCGGCCTTCACTTCGTCTTCACCGAGGAACAGGCGCTGGTCAGCCTTGACGCTGAGGAACACCGGCTTCTCTGGCCGCGGCGCCGGTTTGGCGCTGGAGGCGGGCAGGTCGACCTTGATGTCCACGGTGGCCAACGGAGCGGCCACCATGAAGATGATCAACAGCACCAGCATCACGTCGATGAACGGCGTGACGTTGATTTCATGGTTCTCGGCCAGATCGTCGTCTGCGCCTTCTTTCAAATGCAAGCCCATGGCTGATTACCCTACTTTGACCATGTGGGGTTGCGCGGAGCGCTCGGCGGTCGGCAGGTGATCGAGGTCGCGGCTGACCAGCAGCAGGACTTCAGCCGAGGCATCGGACACTTGCGCCTTGTAGCCAGCGATGGAGCGGGCGAAGACGTTGTAGATCACAACAGCAGGAATCGCCGCAACCAGACCCAGCGCGGTGGCCAGCAGGGCTTCGGCGATGCCGGGGGCGACGACGGCGAGGTTGGTGGTCTGGGTTTTGGCGATGCCGATGAAGCTGTTCATGATGCCCCACACGGTGCCGAACAGGCCCACGAATGGCGCGGTGGAACCGATGGTGGCGAGCACGCCGGTGCCGCTGCTCATGTTGCGACCGCAGGCTGCAACCAGACGCTCGAGACGGAAGGCAACACGTTCCTTGATGCCTTCTTTCTCGCGGCTGTTGACAGACAATCGCATCTCTTCCAAGGCGTCATGCACCAGCAGGTTGGCGAGGGTGCCTTGCTTCGTGGCGGTGGCGCTGGCTTCTTTAAGGGTGGTGGCTTTTTTCAGGTGGACGATTTCAGTGCGCAGACGCCGCTTGGCGCCCATCAGCTCGAAGCCCTTGGCGATCCAGATGGTCCAGGTGATGATCGAGGCGATGGCCAGACCGATCATCACGATTTTCACGATAATGTCGGCGTTCTGGTACATGCCCCAAGGCGACAGGTCGTGGGCCATGCCCAGGGTGTTGTCGGCTTCGAGAACTTCAGGGACGTCTTCGGCATCTACTGCCTGAGCCGGGTCGGTTGCGGCGGGTGCAACGGCGGGGGCGGCATGATCAGCCGGGGCTGGAGCAGCGGTGGCGGCCGGAGTGGCCGGAGCTTGTACGTCAGCGAAAGCGGCGGTCGGTGCCAGCATCAGGCTGAGCAGCAGGGCGGCCACTGCGCTCCAGGCGCGAGGTCGTTTGGTTGGCGAAGCGGGGAATTGATTGCGTGTCATGCTGGCCGGACCTGAAATAGAAAAACGGTAAATGCTCTTCCAGGCCTCGTAAGGCCGAGAACAAAAGTGGCGTGCATTATTGCAAGTAATTCTTGTTAACAAAAGTAATAGAGTATCTTTTTTTCCTTCATTGCTAGCCGCTCGTCCATTGTCGGCGCTAGTCTTTGCCTTTCTGATGGGAGTTTTCTGATGTCTGCGCCTTCTGTGTTGATCGCCGGCTGTGGTGATGTCGGCGGTCGTTTGGCCACGCAATTGATGGCTTCCGGGTGGGAGGTTCATGGCCTGAGGCGGGACGTCTCGCGCCTGCCCGAGGGGGTCATTGGCGTTGCCGGCGACTTGTTCGATAAGGACTGTCCTGAGACGTGGCCAATCGGTGCCGTGGATTACCTCGTTTATTGTGCGGCCGCGACCAATCACGATGAAGCCGGTTATCGCGCCGCGTATGTCGAGGGGTTGGAGCATGTGCTGGAGTGGCTCGACGACTACGGGCAGGTACCGAATCGCTTGCTGTTTGTTTCCAGCAGCAGTGTGTATGGCCAGCAGGAGGGCGAGTGGGTCGACGAGACTTCGCCGACCCTTGCATCAGGCTACTCGGGTCGATTGATGCTGGAGGCCGAGCAAGTGGCACTCCAGAGCGGCATTCCGGCAAGCATCGTGCGCTTGACTGGCATCTACGGCCCGGGCCGCGAATGGCTGCTGACTCAAGTGCGTCGTGGCTATCGCGTGGCGGTTGACCCGCCGCTGTATGGCAACCGCATCCACGCCGATGACGCGGCGGGCTTGATGGCGTTTCTGCTTGAAGCGGATCGACGCGGGGTGGCGTTGGATGACGTCTACATCGGTGTCGACGACGCGCCAGCGCCGCTGGCCGAAGTGGTGGGCTGGTTGCGTGAGTATCTGGGCGTGACCGAGTGGGCTGACGACGCGAGCGTACGGCGCACGGGCAGCAAGCAATGCAGCAATGCCCGGGCGAAGGCCCTAGGCTGGACGCCGAAGTACCCAAGCTATCGAGAAGGCTACGCCGCCATTCTCGAAGGCCGCTGCTGACTTTCATGCGTCCAAAATACCTGTAGAAGCGAGGCTTGCTCGCGAAGGCGTCATAACTTCCAACATCTATGTTGGCTGTTACATCGCCTTCGCGGGCAAGCCT
>NZ_JASCOM010000259.1:0-8169 GCF_029959925.1 Pseudomonas sp. PS02303 | reverse complement strand
CGCTGCGCGCCACTCCCCGGATGAACACCTCCACTCAGCCTCCCGAAAGGGGCGGGTAGATCAAGATCAAGAGCTGCAGGCGAGCTAACGCTCGGCCTGATGAGTGGTGAAGAGCGAAGCGTGTACACCGAGCCCCTTGTAGGAGCGAGGCTTGCCCGCGAAGGCGGCCTGACAGCCGACCAATCTCTTGCAGGTACACACATTCCACTGTAGGAGCGAGCCTGCTCGCGAAGGCGGCCTGACAGCCGACCAATCTCTTTTACATGTACCCCCATTCCACTGTAGGAGCGAGGCTTGCCCGCGAAGGCGGCCTGGCAGCCGACCAATCTCTTTTGCAAGTACCCACATTCCACTGTAGGAGCGAGCCTGCTCGCGAAGGCGGCCTGACAGCCGACCAATCTCTTTTACAGGTACCCCCATTCCACTGTAGGAGCGAGGCTTGCCCGCGAAGACGGCCTGACAGCCGACCAATCTCTTTGCAGGTACACCCATTCCACTGTAGGAGCGAGGCTTGCCCGCGAAGGCGGCCTGACAGCCGACCAATCTCTTTGCAGGTACACCCATTCCACTGTAGGAGCGAGGCTTGCCCGCGAAGACGGCCTGACAGCCGACCAATCTCTTGCAGATACCCACATTCCCCAGTAGGAGCAAGACTGCCCGCAATGGCGTCTACCCAGCCCCCCATGCCCGCCATGCATATCCCGATCCCCCCGACTCCCTGTAAACTCCGCGTTCTTTACCGACGCACAGGGAGCTCAAATGTCCGGTTCGATCCTTTATATCCACGGCTTCAACAGCGCGCCTTCGTCAAAAAAGGCCACGCAGTTGGTGCAAGTGATGGACCGCCTGGGTTTGAGCGATCAGTTGCGCGTTCCTGCCTTGCATCACCACCCGCGCGAAGCCATCGGTCAGCTGAACAAGGCGATTGAAGAGCTTGGGCGGCCACTGCTGGTAGGCAGCTCACTCGGCGGCTACTATGCGACTCACTTGGCCGAGCGCCATGGCCTCAAGGCCCTGTTGATCAACCCTGCCGTCAGTCCGCACCGGATGTTTGACGGGTATCTGGGGACGCAGAAAAACCTGTATACCGATGAGGCCTGGGAATTGACCCACGACCACGTGACGGCCCTGGCCGAGCTGGAAGTGCTGGCGCCCCAGGATCCGCAGCGGTATCAGGTGTGGTTGCAGACCGGCGACGAAACGCTGGACTATCGCCTCGCCCAGCAGTATTACCGCGCCTGTGCCTTGCGCATCCAGGCCGGCGGCGACCATAGTTTCCAGGGTTTTGCCGCGCAACTGCCGGCAATGCTGAGTTTTGCCGGTATCGGCGCAGATTTGTATCAGGCGATCGATTTCACAGCACTGTGAGTCGTCGTCTCTTTTTCACAGAACACTTTTTTGACAGGCGGACGACGAGACCCCATGGCCACTCCCAGCGCTAGCTCTTATAACGCAGACGCCATCGAAGTCCTCTCGGGCCTCGACCCGGTGCGCAAACGCCCCGGCATGTACACCGACACCAGTCGGCCGAACCACCTCGCCCAGGAAGTCATCGACAACAGCGTCGACGAAGCCTTGGCCGGGCACGCAACGTCGGTGCAGGTCATCCTGCACGCCGATCACTCCCTGGAAGTCAGCGATGACGGCCGTGGCATGCCGGTGGACATTCACCCGGAAGAAGGTGTGTCGGGCGTCGAGCTGATCCTCACCAAGCTTCATGCGGGTGGCAAGTTTTCCAACAAGAACTACCAGTTCTCCGGCGGTCTGCACGGGGTGGGTATTTCGGTGGTCAACGCTTTGTCGACCGAAGTCCGGGTGCGCGTGAAGCGCGACGGCAACGAATACCAGATGACTTTCGCCGACGGTTACAAGAAAACCGAGCTGGAAGTGATCGGCACCGTCGGCAAGCGCAACACTGGCACCAGCGTGTTCTTCGCCCCGGACCCGAAGTACTTCGATTCACCGAAATTCTCCATCAGCCGCCTCAAGCACGTGCTCAAGGCCAAGGCCGTTCTGTGCCCGGGGCTACTGGTCAGTTTTGAAGACAAGGCCACCGGCGAGAAAGTCGAATGGCATTACGAAGACGGCCTGCGCTCCTACCTGGTTGACGCCGTCAGTGAATTCGAACGCCTGCCGGACGAGCCGTTCTGCGGCAGCCTGGCCGGTAACAAGGAAGCGGTCGATTGGGCGCTGCTGTGGTTACCGGAAGGTGGCGACAGCGTGCAGGAAAGCTACGTCAACCTGATCCCGACGGCGCAGGGCGGCACTCACGTCAACGGTCTGCGTCAGGGCTTGCTCGATGCGATGCGCGAGTTCTGCGAATTCCGCAGCCTGTTGCCGCGTGGTGTGAAGCTGGCGCCGGAAGACGTCTGGGAACGCATTGCGTTCGTGCTGTCGATGAAAATGCAGGAACCGCAGTTCTCCGGCCAGACCAAGGAACGTCTGTCGTCCCGTGAAGCGGCGGCGTTCGTTTCCGGTGTGGTCAAGGATGCGTTCAGCCTGTGGCTCAACGCTCATCCGGAAACCGGCATGCTGCTGGCGGAACTGGCGATCAACAACGCCGGCCGTCGTCTCAAGGCCAGCAAGAAGGTCGAGCGCAAGCGCATCACCGCCGGGCCGGCATTGCCGGGCAAACTCGCCGACTGCGCCGGGCAAGACCCGATGCGTTCCGAGCTGTTCCTGGTGGAAGGTGATTCCGCCGGCGGTTCGGCCAAACAAGCGCGGGACAAGGAATTCCAGGCGATCCTGCCGTTGCGCGGCAAGATTCTGAACACCTGGGAAGTCGACGGCAGCGAAGTGCTGGCCAGTCAGGAAGTGCACAACATCGCCGTGGCCATCGGTGTCGATCCGGGAGCAGCGGACATGAGCCAGCTGCGTTACGGCAAGATCTGCATTCTCGCCGACGCCGACTCCGACGGCCTGCACATCGCCACCTTGCTTTGCGCTTTGTTCGTCCAGCATTTCCGCCCGCTGGTGGATGCCGGTCACGTTTACGTCGCGATGCCGCCGCTGTACCGCATCGACCTGGGCAAAGAGATTTACTACGCCCTCGACGAAGCCGAGCGCGATGGCATTCTCGATCGCCTGGTGGCCGAGAAGAAACGCGGCAAGCCGCAGGTCACCCGATTCAAAGGACTGGGTGAAATGAACCCGCCGCAACTGCGCGAAACCACCATGGACCCGAACACGCGGCGTCTGGTGCAGTTGACGCTGGACGATTTCGAAGCGACCTCGGAAATGATGGATATGCTGCTGGCGAAGAAACGCGCCGGTGACCGCAAATCCTGGCTGGAATCCAAAGGCAACCTCGCCGAGGTTCTTGGCTGATGCGGGCTGGCTTTGCCCTGGCGTGTGCGTTACTTCTGACCTCCGTTTCGGCGCTTTCCGAACCGGCACCGCAGTTGCGCCTGTTGTCCGAGCATCCCGTCGACGGCATGCGCGGCGGCAATCTGTCGGGGCTGGCCCAGTGCGGCAAAGACTTGTGGACGGTCTCCGATCGCGACGATGACCAGATCTACCGTCTCGATACCCGCGACACGGTCTGGCAGGCCGAAACCGTGGGCATCGGCGTGCCGGCGGTGCCGGACAGCGGTTTGCCCTGGGGGTTGCGTTCGCGGGCCTGGGTCGCGGCGTTTGTACGGGGCGGGGACCTGGATTTTGAAGGCATCACTTGCGACAGCGCGGGTAATCGCTACATCGTCAGCGAGTCCCATGCCGCGATCCTGCAAGTGCCGCCCGTTGGGCCGTCGTCCTGGCTGAAGATCTCGCCGATGCTGGTTCGCGAAGCTCGGGCCAGTGGCATGCTGTTGCAGTTCAATGCGCTGTTCGAGGGGCTGGCGATCAATCCGGCGGGCGATCAATTGTGGCTCGCCGCCGAGCGTCAAAGCCGTGGCTTGTTGCTGATCAAGCGCAAACAGACGGTGTGGGATTGCGACGGTGGTTGCGTGCTGCTGAGCGAGGCGGGGAAAGAAATGCAGCCGGCACAGTTTCCACAGGCCAAAGCCGTGACTCGGGACTTTGCCGATGTATCGCTGTTCAACGGCAAGCTGTTTACCCTTGAACGCAACGCTTACCAGATCTGCCGCCGCGACGCGGTGACGGCCAAGGTCGAGCGCTGCTGGTCATTTGCCGATGAAGCCTTGCAGGAACACCGCCGCTATCAAAATCCGTTTGGTCTGACTGAAGCGTTGATTGTCGACGCCGAGGGTGCCTGGGTCGGCACCGACAACAACAACGATGCCCGCGCCGATGGCGAGGTTCGCCCGGTCGTTTGGCGCTTCGCCGCGCCTGAAGGTGGCTGGAGTGCCAAGCCGTGAGCCAGCAAACGCCGGGAAAGCGTGCCGGTCGGGTGTTCATGGTGCTGGCCTGGTGCGCGGCGCTGTTCCTGGCGACGCGGTTTTTCGGCCAGTGGGAGGATCGGCAGCAAAATCCCAATGTGGTCGTCAGCTCGGAGCAGGGCGAAGGTTTTATTGAAGTGAAACTGGCCAGCAACACCCAGGGGCACTTCGTCGCCAGCGGCCAGATCAATGGCCAGCCGGTGGATTTCATGCTGGATACCGGGGCAACCGATGTGGCAATCCCGGCGCAAATGGCCGAACGGCTGAAACTGGAACAAGGCTTCGGGGTGACCCTGAGCACCGCCAACGGTCGTACCGAGGGTTATCGAACCCGCGTCGACCGGCTGCAACTGGGCGACATTGTGCTGCGTGATGTGCGCGCCATCGTCGTGCCAGGCCTGGATGGCAAGCAAGTGCTGCTCGGTATGAGCGCGCTGAACAAACTTGAATTTACCCAGCGCGGTGGCACCATGCTGCTGCGCCAGACAACGAACCGATGAGGCCCGCATGAGCGACTCCCTTGATCTCAGCCTGGACGGTGTAGAACGCCGGTCACTGGCTGACTTCACCGAAAATGCCTACCTCAACTACTCCATGTACGTGATCATGGACCGTGCCTTGCCGCATATCGGCGACGGCCTGAAACCGGTACAGCGGCGCATCATCTATGCGATGAGCGAGTTGGGGCTGGACGCCGATTCCAAGCACAAGAAATCGGCGCGTACCGTCGGTGACGTGCTCGGTAAGTTCCACCCGCACGGCGACTCGGCGTGCTACGAAGCCATGGTTCTGATGGCCCAGCCGTTCAGCTATCGCTACACGCTGGTCGACGGCCAGGGTAACTGGGGTGCGCCGGATGATCCCAAGTCCTTCGCCGCCATGCGTTACACCGAGGCGCGGCTGTCGCGTTATTCCGAAGTGCTGCTCAGCGAACTGGGCCAGGGCACGGCGGACTGGGGGCCGAACTTCGACGGTACACTCGACGAGCCGTTGGTGTTGCCGGCGCGTTTGCCGAACATCCTGCTCAACGGCACCACCGGCATCGCCGTGGGCATGGCCACCGACGTACCGCCGCACAACCTGCGCGAAGTCGCGACAGCCTGCGTGCGCTTGCTCGATGAACCCAAAGCCACGGTCGAGCAACTCTGCGAGCACATTCAGGGCCCGGATTACCCGACCGAAGCGGAAATCATCACGCCTCGTGCCGATCTGCTGAAAATGTACGAAACCGGCAAGGGGTCGGTGCGCATGCGCGCCGTGTACCACATCGAAGACGGCGACATCATCGTCACCGCGCTGCCGCATCAAGTCTCGGGCGCCAAGGTGCTGGAGCAGATCGCGGCGATGATGCAGGCCAAACCGTCCAAAGCCCCGCAGATCGCTGACCTGCGCGACGAATCCGACCACGAGAACCCGTGCCGGATCGTGATCATTCCGGGCGCGCGGAAGAACTTTGACCACGATGCGCTGATGCAACACCTGTTCGCCAGCACCGAGCTGGAGTCGAGCTACCGGGTCAACATCAATATCATTGGCCTGGACGGCAAGCCGCAGCTGAAGAACCTGCGGGCGCTGCTGGTGGAATGGCTGGAATTCCGCGTTCAGACCGTGCGTCGTCGTCTGCAATTCCGCCTCGACAAGGTCGAGCGTCGCCTGCACCTGTTGGACGGTTTGTTGATTGCCTACCTCAACCTGGATGAAGTGATTCACATCATCCGTACCGAGGAACACCCGAAAGCCGCGCTGATCGCACGGTTCGCCCTGAGCGAAATCCAGGCCGACTACATTCTCGACACCCGTTTGCGTCAGTTGGCGCGACTGGAAGAGATGAAGCTGCGTGCCGAGCAAGATGAGCTGCTCAAGGAACAGGCCAAGCTGCAAGCCCTGCTGAGCAGCGAAGCCAAGCTGAAAAAGCTGGTACGTACCGAGCTGATCAAGGACGCCGAAACCTACGGCGACGACCGTCGTTCGCCCATCGTCGAGCGCACCGAAGCCAAGGCCCTGACCGAGCACGATCTGCTGCCGAACGAGAAAGTGACTGTCGTGCTGTCGGAAAAAGGCTGGGTGCGTTCTGCCAAAGGCCACGAGATCGACGCCACCGGGCTTTCCTACAAGGCCGGGGATGGTTTCAAGGCATTGGCACCGGGCCGCTCCAACCAGTTTGCAGTGTTTATCGACTCCACCGGTCGCAGTTATTCGGTGGCGGCCCACACGCTGCCATCGGCCCGTGGCCAGGGCGAGCCGTTGACCGGCCGTCTGACGCCGCCGCCAGGGGCGAGTTTCGAATGCGTGCTGATGCCGGAAGACGATTCGCTGTACGTGATCGCCTCCGATGCCGGATACGGCTTCGTGGTCAAGGGTGAAGACCTGCAAGCCAAGAACAAGGCGGGCAAGGCGTTGTTGAGCTTGCCGAACAACTCGAAGGTCATTCTTCCGCGCCCGGTGACCGATCGCGAGAACAATTGGCTGGCCTCGGTGACCACCGAAGGTCGCCTGCTGATCTTCAAGATCAGTGATCTGCCACAATTAGGTAAGGGCAAAGGCAACAAAATCATCGGGATCAACGGTGAGCGTGTGGCCAGTCGCGAAGAATATGTCACGGACATCGCCGTACTGCCGGAGGGCGCCACGTTGGTGCTTCAGGCCGGAAAACGTACGTTGTCGCTGAAAGCGGACGACCTCGAACACTACAAAGGTGAGCGTGGTCGTCGTGGTAACAAACTGCCACGTGGCTTCCAGCGGGTCGATGCGCTGCTCGTCGAAAACCTCAATTAAGCGGCCTAGAGCGCTCGATCTACGATTTAACGCGTAGATCGACGCTTTGCCGCTGGAGTCGGAACGCATATTCACGGATGATATGGCCTTTCAAGCGCCGGCGTGGCCGAGCGTTCTTCATATTTATTGAGTATTTTCACTGTGGTTAGCCTTGTGGCAACCACCTGGATGGGACGATGACTGCTCTGCGCCTTCCTTTTATTTTGATGCTCGCTGGCGTTCTTGGCCTGGCGGGTTGCAGCGTTCACCAGCCGGTGTCGCTGTATCAGCTGGACAGCGGAAGTCCGGTTCAGCCTGCGCAAAGCGCCGGCATGGCGGTATTGCTCGGCCCGGTAACGCTTGCGGATTACCTGCAACGCGAAACCTTGTTGCAGCGACAGCCGGATGGCAGCCTTCAGGCGTCGACCGACGGTCGTTGGGCTGGAAGCCTGTCGTCGGACGTTGATCAGCTGTTGCTGCGTCAGGTGGCGGGCCATCTGGACAGTCAGCGGGTTGTGCTGGCGCCTGCGACCCTCGGCTTCACGCCGGATGTCCAGGTGCTGCTGACGATTACTCGTCTGGACTCGGGCGAATCGCAACCGGCGATCCTGGATGCGCAATGGCGCCTGATCGACCGTCGTGGCCAGGTTCGCGATAACCGCATCATTCACCTGCAGGAGCAGCACGCAGGCGGCACGGCGGCTCAGGTTCAGGCTCAAGGGGTGTTGCTGCAGCGTCTGGCCGAGCAATTGTCCGTGGCGCTCAAGCCACTGGCTAATCAACCGCCGATCGCTGAAGCACCCAAAAAGCCTGCTCCGAAGCCAGTGGCTCCCGCGGCAGAGCAAGAGAAACAGCCGAAGATCCCGATGGCCTCGCCGATCCGGACCGATATGGAAGTGTTCAGGTTCTAAGCCTGGATTGATCCAAGAACAAAGCCCGCAGTGATGTGGGCTTTGTTGTTTCTGCAGGGTGCAGATATCTGACGCTTGTCCTGAGCTCTTCGCGAGCAGGCTCGCTCCCACAGGTTTTGTGTCGTACACCTATCGCGCGAACGACGCAGGACCTGTGGGAGCGAGCC
>NZ_JASCOM010000258.1:0-8185 GCF_029959925.1 Pseudomonas sp. PS02303 | reverse complement strand
GTCCTCAAGTGCGCCTTCGCCGGCAAGCCTGGCGCCTACAGGTACGGCTTGTCCCTGATTTATTACACATGAGATTTGCTCAAGCGGCCCTGCGGTTTTGTGCTTTGACCCGTTTCCCTTCCGCCGACTACAACAGCCACTCGCTTGTCATTCACGGGGGAACACCTGATGCCTGAGAGTAAAACCGCATTACCCGCCAGCCTGGCGATCACTCTGGCACTGTGTTGCGGCTTTTCGGTTGCGACCATCTATTACAACCAGACCATGCTGCCGTTGATTGGCGCCACGTTCAGCATTTCGGGCGCCCACGTCGGCCAGATCGCCATGCTCACCCAACTCGGTTACGCCCTCGGCTTGTTGCTATTTGTGCCG
The DNA here is from genome assembly GCF_029959925.1 of Pseudomonas sp. PS02303. NCBI lineage: Bacteria > Pseudomonadati > Pseudomonadota > Gammaproteobacteria > Pseudomonadales > Pseudomonadaceae > Pseudomonas > Pseudomonas sp. PS02303. The sequence continues at coordinate 7,813 of NZ_JASCOM010000258.1, read as the reverse complement.
TTGGGCGACCGCGTAACCCGGCGCTCGCTGATCCTCGGCATGTTGAGCCTGAACTTCCTCAGCCTGATCGCCTCCGCCGTTGCGCCGACCTACTCCTTTTTGCTGCTGGCCAGTGTGGTGCTGGGGCTGTCAGCTGTCAGTGCGCAGATCATCATTCCCGCCGCCACTGCCCTCGCGCCCCCGGAGCAACGCGGTAGCGTGCTGGGCATGATGGTCAGTGGTTTGTCGGCCGGCGGTCTGTTGGCGCGGGCCTTGAGCGGCGCCGTCAGCACCTGGATCGGCTGGCGCGGCATGTTCTTCGCTGCCGCCGTGATGAACGTGATGCTGTTCATGGCGATCATGATCCGCATGCCGGTGACCGCACCGTCCAGCACCCTGCCCTATCTGGACCTGATGAAGTCAATGTGGAAACTGGTGCGCGCCCACCCGACCCTGCGTCGCTCCTCAGTCAGCGGTGGCCTGATTTTCGGTGCGCTGAACGTGTTCTGGGGGTCGATGGCCTCGTTGCTGTCGCTTGAGCCTTATCACTACTCCAGCGGCCAGGCCGGGCTGTTCGGGCTTTCGGCGATTGTCGGGATCGTCGCCGCCTCTTGGCTTGGCCGACTCACGCAGCACTACGGCATCAAACTCAGCTACCTGGGGACCGGCGCGGTGCTGTTGGCCTTCATTGCGTTGTATCTGGGTGGTGCAGGCGGTTTCTGGTGGTTGATCCTCGCCTGTGCCACCGCGCTGGACATCGGCAACCGGGCCAACCAACTGGCCAATCAGGCGCGCATTCTGGCCTTGGCTCCCGAGGCGATCAGCCGCTTGAACACGGTATTCATGGTCACCTACTTCACCGGCGGCGCGTTGGGGTCGGCCCTCGGGGCCAGCGCTGCCGAGTATCACGGCTGGCCAGGGCTGGCGGCGGTAGGTGCGTTGTTTGCGGTGTGCGGATTGGTCTCGATCTTTCATTCCCGACGCGCTGAAAAAAACGGCCCGTGAAGGACCGTTTCTCATTTCGTGCAGGTAACGGCACTTCTGTGGGAGCGGGCTTGCTCGCTCCCACAGGGTTTGTGTTTCTGGCATGAAAAAGGGGCGGATCATCCGCCCCTTTTTCATTGATGTCCGATCAACGCAACGGCTGCCCCCGCGTCTCCGGCATCCGCAGGTAAACCACCGCGCTGATTGCACTGATCACCGCCAGGTAAATCCAGAACAACCCGCCATAGCCCCAACCCGCCATGGCGGCCATCAGGTACGGGGCGGTGCCGCCGAACAAGGTCACCGACAACGCATACGGCAAGGCGATGCCCGTCACGCGAACCTCGGCCGGGAATTGCTCGGCCATGGTCACCGCCGAGGCGGCGCCGAAGCCGGTCATGATGACCATCGAGACGGTCTGGATCAGCGTCACTTCCATCAGGCTGATGCCGACGTGCAGTAAGCCAAAGCTCGGCCAGGCCCACAGGATCGAGGCGATGGCGAAGGCGATCAGCACCGGACGCCGCCCGACGCGATCCGCCAGTTTGCCGGCGAATGGCAGCAATACCAGCGACACACCAACGGAAATCACCCCGGCCAGCAAGGTGTCGCGGATCGACATGCCGGTGATCAAATGCACCTGGTTCGGATAGCTGACCATCCACACGTAGTTGAGCAGGTTGCCGGCCATGGCGATGCCGATCACGCGCATGGCATCGCGGCGATGGCTGAACAGCAGTTCGCGAATAGGGCGTTTTTTGCCGTGGCTGGCGATGCGCGATTTGAAGATCTCGGTTTCGCGTACCGACAGGCGAATCCATAGGGTGATCAAGCCCATCAGCGCGGCAATCACGAACGCGACGCGCCAGCCCCAATCGTAGAGCGCAGTGTCGCTGCCCATCGACGCCAGGGCAAAGCCGAGCAGGAAGGACACCAGCGTGCCGGCATTGATTGCAAACCACTGCCACGACCCGGCGAAGGCCCGGCGATGCGCAGGGGCCGACTCGATCAGAAACGCCGAGGCGGAGCCGAATTCGCCGCCCGCCGAGAAGCCCTGAACCAGCCGCGCCAGCACCAGGATGATTGGCGCGGCAATGCCGATGCTTTCATAGTTGGGGCAGATGCCGATCACCAGAGAGGCGACGGACATCAGCAGGATGGATAGCGTCAGGCCCTTCTTGCGACCATAGCGGTCAGCCAGTTGGCCCAGCACCGCGCCACCGATCGGGCGCATGATGAAGCCGACGGCGAACACGGCCAACACCGACAGCAAAGCGGTTGCCCCGTCACCGGCGGGGAAAAACTGCTTGGCGAGAATGGAGGAAAAGGTCGCATAGATGACCCAGTCTGTGTACTCGACGATGGTGCCCAGGGTCGCGGCGACAATCGCTTTTTTCTCTGCACTGTTGAGTTGTCGACCTTGGCTCTGAGTCGTGGCAGTGGCGTTGGATGCGGACGGCAGTTCGCTGTCCACCGTAGGGTAGTTGCTCATGGTTATGGCTCCCGTGGGCGCTATTATTGTTGACCTTTAGACGCGGCCTCAGTTGTTGCTACGGGAGAAATATCCAGCACCGTCAGCTTCTCGTGTAGCGAGTTTTCAGGGCGGTTCGATTGACTAAAAATCAACCCACTGTGTTGAGGTTTTCTCAACGCATACCCCTGTAAAACTCGGTTGAAGGCGCCCGCGCGAGCGAGGGTAAATGCAGGCAATCATGGGGCTGCCCACGACCTCCCCCATGCACCGCATCGACAATAAAAGTTTCGCGAGGAGAACCCGCAATGTTTGAGCAAACCAACAGCTTCATCGATGGACGCTCCGTGCCGCCGCTGGACGGCCAGTACGAAGACAAAATCGATCCACGCACCGGCGAAAAACTCAACGAAGTGGCCAGCAGCGGCCCGGCTGACGTGGCCATCGCGATCGATTCCGCCGCCGCCGCGCTGCAAGCCTGGCGTGACATGCGCCCGGCGGACCGCGGGCGCATCCTCAACGATTTCGGGCGTTTGATCCGCGCCAGCGAAAGCACCCTCGGTGCGCTGGAACGGGCCGAAACCGGCAAACCCGGGCGCGAGATGGCGACCCTGATGGACCTCACGGCGCAATACTTCGAGTTCTACGGCGGCATCGTCAATGTCATGGACGGTGAAGTGATCAACCAGGGCCCGAATTACCACGTCTACACCCGCCGCGATCCGTTCGGCGTGATCGGTGTGATCCTGCCGTGGAACGCTCCGCTGCATCAGGCGGCCCGGGCGATTGCTCCGGCGCTGGCCACGGGCAACACGGTGGTGGCGAAACCATCGGAACACACCTCGGCATCGCTGGTGGAACTCGCGCGCATGGCTGTGGAGGCCGGAATTCCGCCGGGGGTGTTCAACGTGATCGTCGGCAAAGGCAGCGTCATCGGCCCGGCCATGGCGCATAACCCTCACATCCGCAAAATCTCCTTCACTGGCGGTATTCGTGCCGGTCAGGAGTTGGGGCACATTGCGGCGGAGCGGATCCTGCCGTTGACCCTGGAACTGGGTGGCAAGTCGGCCAACATCGTGTTCGACGATGCCGACCTGGACGCCGCGGCCAAAGGCTCGACCCTCGCGTTCACCTGGAACAGCGGACAGTGGTGCGCTGCCGGGACCCGGTTGCTGGTGCAGGAATCGATCTACGATCGCTTCGTCGACAAACTGGTGGCCGAGGTCGGCAATCTGCGGGTCGGCCCGCAGGACGATGCGACGTCCGGTCCCATCACCACCCGCGCCCAGTTCGAGAAAATCCAGAGCTACTTTGCAATTGCCGAACGCGAAGGCCTGACCCCGGCCATCGGCGGCAAGGTGGCGAGCCATCCCGGCTTTGAAAACGGCTGGTACATCGAGCCGACCGTCTACACCGGCGTAACCAATGACATGACCCTGGCCCGTGAAGAAATCTTCGGGCCGATTGTGTGCGTGATTCCGTTCAAGGATGAAGCGGACGCGTTGCGTATTGCCAACGACAGCGAGTTCGGCCTGGGGGCCGGTATCTGGAGCCGTGACATTGGCCGGGTGCACCGGGTGGCCGCGAACCTTGAGGCCGGGCGGATTGTGGTCAACGAATACAGCGGCGGGTTCGTCCAGACACCGTGCGGCGGGTTCAAGCAAAGTGGTTACGGGCGTGAGCAAGGGGTTGATGCGTTGTCGCATTACACGCAGCTCAAATCAGTGATCATCCGCCTCTGACGTCCCGTCTAACACCCAAGGGTGCAGCCATTGCTGCACCCTTTTTTCGTCCTCAAATACACCGCCCTCCAGAGTGAAAGAAGTACCTGTGGCGAGGCACTCGACACAGGTAATTCTTTCACCACGAGTGAGCATCAGTTCATAGATCTAGGGGTTTACCAAAGCGCCAACGAGTAGGTCACAATCAAGCGGTTCTCATCGATATCACTGGAGAAATTGCTCCGCGCACTGGCGTTTTTCCACTTCAGCCCCAGGTCCTTCAACGGCCCGCTCTGAATCACATACCCCAACTCGGAATCACGCTCCCATTCCTTGCCGCCCTCCGCCCGGTTGCGCACGGTGACGTCGTCGCCCGACAGATAGCGGGTCATGAAGGTCAGGCCGGGAATTCCCACGGCGGCAAAGTTGTAGTCGTAGCGCGCCTGCCATGAACGTTCGTCCTGGTTACCGAAATCGTTGATCTGCACCAGGTTGACCAGATAGCCGTCGGTGCCGTTGATGTTGGCGAAACCGGTGTCGCCGCTCATGCGCTGATAACCCAGGCCCACCGCATGGCCACGGGCGCTGTAGGTCAACATCGCGCCCAGCGCCGAGTTGTCGACATTGCTGTTGCCCTCGTCAAGGCTACGCGCCCAGCGTAAATCCGAGTTCAAGGTCTGGCCTTCGCTGATCGTCCATTTGTGGTTCAGGGTCAGGTAGTGCTGCTGATACATCCCCTCCAGTTCACCGTAGTGATAGGCCGTGCTCAGCGCCGGCACCCAGCGGTAGGTGGCCCCGGCAAAGTCGAAGCGGTCACTGGTGGCGTGGCTTCCCAGGCGGATATTGCGCGACCCGCCGTTGAAAACGCTCATGTCTTCATTGTCGGAAGAGTTGCGCAAGTTGGTCTGGTCGAGTCGACCAAGGTCCAGGGACAGGTTGTCGAGGTCCGAGCTGTTGAGCCAGGCGCCGCGAAAGGTTTGCGGCAGCAGGCGTGAATCGTTGTACATGACCACCGGCATCCGAGGCAGCAAGGTGCCGACTTTCAGAGTGCTGCGCGCCAGGCGCAGTTTGCCGGTCAGGCCCAGTTCGCCGTAGTCATCCTCGGCTCGTCCACCCGGTCCACGCTCGGTATTGAGCAGCCCGGTGCCGGAGCGATCCGGTGATGAATCGAGCTTGACGCCCACCAGTCCGATAGCGTCGAACCCGACGCCGAGCATGCCGTCGGTGTAGCCCGATTCCAGCCGCAGGATGAAGCCCTGCGACCATTCCTCTGCCTTGCTTTGAGCGACGCCGGACTGACGAAAATCACGATTGAAGTAATAGTTGCGCAGCTCCAGGCTGCTTTTGCTGCCCTGAAGGAAATCGGCACAGGCCGGGTTCATCAGCGTGCTGGCGGCACTGCACAGCGACAGGCGCCATACCAGCGGGAAGCCCTTCCGGGCGTTGGAAAAGGGGCTGTTCATGGGTGTGTTTCTCTTATTGTTGTCAGGTTCGGCCACGGGCCAGACAGGCGCGTGACGGTCGATCCTGAAAGCCGCGCTGCCGACCGACAATCGAGAAAAACACGCCCTTCCCTTGAGTTTTAATCAAGTGGGTTTAGGCTTTGGTTTACGTACACTGCGCGCCGCTCCTCCCATAAGAACAAGAGTTGCTCACCATGGAACGTCTGCCTCCCCTGAATGCCATCCGCGCATTCGAATCCGTCGCCCGGCATTTGAGCATCACCCTGGCCGCCGATGAATTGAACGTCACCCCGGGCGCAGTCAGCCGGCAGATCCGCACGCTCGAAGAATTTCTCAAGCTCGACCTGTTCGTGCGCGGGCACCGCCAGATCACCCTGACCGCTGCCGGCGAGCAGTACTTCCGCGCGGTGGCCCGGGTGGTCGAAGACCTGCGCGGAGCCACCAAAAAACTCATGTCTCCACCGCTGCGCCGTCAGCTGAAAGTCCGCGCCTACACCACCTTCGCCATGCAGTGGCTGATCCCGCGCCTGGCAAGCTTCCACGCGCAGAACCCGAAGATCGAAGTGCTGCTGACCGCCTCCCTCGAGCCCGTGGACTTCTACAAGGAAGACATCGATGCCGCCATCCGCCTCGGCTCCGGTGAGTGGCCCAACTGCAATTGTCACGTGCTCAGCGATAACCAGCTGGCCCCGGTGTGCAGCCCGTCGCTGCTGCAGCATGGCCCAGGGTTGCAGACGCCGGCCGATATCGCCAACTACACCATGCTGCACTCGATCGCCCGCCTCGAAGACTGGCGTTACTGGCTGGAAGCTTGCGGGGTCAGTCGCGAAGTCGATGCCCACGCCGGCATGACTTATCAGAGTTCGTCGATGGTTTACGCGGCGGCGGTCGGCGGTCAGGGCATTGCCATGGCGCAGCTGTTTCTGGTGAACAAGGAACTGCAGGACGGCAGCCTGATCCGGCCGTTCGAACAGGTGGTGGACATGGGCGTCTACACCTACTACCTGCTGATTCCCAAGCACCGCGAGGAAAGCGAAGACCTGCGAATTTTCCGTGAATGGGTCCTTGAACAGGCACGCATCACCCGCGATCTGGCTTGAGCTTTGATCAAGGCACTGCGGCGTAAAACTGCTTTGTCGGTCATTTGTCACCGTGTCTAGCATGGGTCTCCATCCACAAGAAAGAGACCCGCCATGACCACCCCCGATACGCCTTCCATCGGTTTCATCGGCCTCGGCGCCATGGGCCAGAAAATGGCCCGCCATCTGCTCGACAAAGGCTTTGACCTGAACCTGTTTGATCCCAATCCCCACGCCTTGGCGCCATTGCTTGAACGGGGTGCGCGCAGCCATGCAACGCCTCGGGAAGTGGCGGACCACGCGCACATCGTGCTGGTCTGCGTGCCAACCCCGGACATCGTCGAAAACGTAGTGCTCGGTGCCGACGGCGTGATCCATGGTCAAAAGGTCAGCATTCTGGTCGACCACTCCACCACCGGTCCGAGCCTGGCCCGACGCCTGCAAGCGGCGTTGTCTGAACGCAACATCGCCGCCCTCGATGCACCGCTGGCCGGGGGTGTCGCGGGGGCGCAGAACGGCACGCTGTCGGTGATGGTTGGAGGTGATCGTGCCGCTTATGAGCGTTGCTCATCGGTATTCGCCGCCTTCGGCAAGAAGGTCGAACACATCGGCACCGAGCCAGGGCTAGGCCAAACCTTGAAGCTGGTCAACAACATGATCGTCGCCGCCACTCTGGTGGCCACCAGCGAAGCCATGTTATTCGGGGTCAAGGCCGGGCTCGACCCACGGCAGATGGTGGAGATGCTCAACGCCAGCACCGCGCGCAGTTTTACCAGCGAACAGATCCTGGCGGGCACCGTGATGCGCCGGGAATTCGACTTCGGCTTCCGCCTGGATTTGATGCGCAAGGACGTGCGGCTGTTTCTGGCCGAGGCGGAAAACACCGGAGTGCCGGCCTTCACCTCTTCGGTGGTCAAGCAGTTCTTCGATCAGGCCTTGAGCGAAGGTGACCCGGCGCGGGATATGACCCATGTGGTGCAGGTGCTGGAGCAGATGGCGGGCGTCGAACTCCAAGGCTGAGTTTAATTTCCACCGCAGATCCCCTGTAGGAGTGAGCCTGCTCGCGAAAGCGGTGTGTCAGTCGACATTGTTATCGCCTGACACACCGCTTTCGCG
>NZ_JASCOM010000257.1:0-8267 GCF_029959925.1 Pseudomonas sp. PS02303 | reverse complement strand
CGCCCCGCGCGGCGGGGCCCCGGCCCCCCCCCCGCCCGCGGCCCCGCCCACCCCGGGCTCCTACAAAAAAAACAAAAGGCCCGTTGGCAATATGCCAAGGGGCCTTGAGAGGTGCTGACTAGAGCCGTCAGCTCAAATCACTTGATCCAGTCTGCAACGCGCTCAGGGTGTTTTGCCACCCAATCTTTCGCTGCGGCGTCAGGCTTGGCGCCGTCTTGGATCGCCAACATGACTTCGCCGATTTCGTCTTTCGAGGCCCACTGGAAGTTCTTCAGGAACTTGGCAACTTCCGGCGCCTTCGTGGCCAGTTCTTTGCTGCCGATGTTGTTCACGGTTTCAGCCGCGCCATAAACGCCTTTCGGGTCGTCCAGGAAGCGCAGTTTCCACTTGGCGAACATCCAGTGCGGTACCCAACCGGTCACAGCGATGGATTCGTTTTTCTTCTCGGCACGGGTCAGCTCGGCAATCATGCCGGCGCCGGAACTGGCCTTGAGTTGATACCCGGTCAGATCGTAATCCTTGATCGCCTGCTCGGTTTTAAGCATCACGCCCGAACCGGCGTCGATGCCGACGATGCGTTTTTTGAAGGTGTCGTCAGTTTTCAGGTCATCGATGGTTTTAGCCTTGACGTACTCCGGCACGATCAAGCCGATTTTTGCATCCTTGAAGTTCGGACCGTAATCGACGACTTGATCCTTGTTCTTGGTCCAGTATTCGCCGTGAGTCACCGGCAGCCAGGCGGACAACATGGCGTCGAGTTTGCCGGTGGCCACACCCTGCCACATGATCCCGGTGGCGACGGCTTGCAGTTTCACGTCATAACCCAGCTTTTGCTTGATCACTTCGGCGGCCACATGCGTGGTCGCGACGCTGTCGGACCAACCGTCAACGTAACCGATGCTCAGGGTTTTGCTCTCGGCATTGGCCATTGTGGAGCCAATCGCGAGCACCAGAGCGGCACCTGCGCCTAAAAGTCGTCGCATCTTCATCGTTACTTCCCCGAAAGTGCTGCGCTCGACGGGTGCCGAGTCGCGTCAACGTATTGTTATGGTGCACAGCGCCCCCATCACGCCCACCGCAAACTCGTTCGAACATCAGCGTGATTTTCCATGAGAGCACTGATGCCTCGATAATCAACCTGACGACAACCGGAACCTGTGCTGTCAGCGACCTCAAGGCATCGAGAAACGACATCAGAACGCCATTAATCACGACCGCCTGGAGTGCGCCGACCAATCCGCCCGAACTTTGCATGTCAAAATCATGCAAGCCCCCTAGCGCGGGGCAAATGAAGGTAACATGCGCGGCTTTGCTCCCAGACGGCCTGACCATGCCCGCGACCTCCCGCTTTCCTTTTCTGGCTTATCTCTTCGCTTGCCTGCTGGGGCTGTTTGCCCTTGGCGGCTTTTGGTACGGCCTTGGCAAACCGGTGATTCTGCCGGACGTGGCCAGCGCGACGCACAAGCTGCAATGCGCCTCCTACACCCCGTTCGACAAGGACCAGTCGCCGTTCGACGTGCCGTTCAAGTTGCGCCCCGAGCGCATGGACGCCGACCTCGCGCTGCTGGCCAAAAGCTTCGAGTGCATCCGCACCTATTCCATGACCGGCCTCGAGGCGTTGCCCGACCTGGCGCGCAAGCATGGTTTGAAACTGATGATTGGCGCCTGGGTCAACAGCAACCCGGTGGACACCGAGAAAGAAGTCGACCTGCTGATCGCCTCGGCCAACGCCAACGCGGACGTGGTGACCTCGGTGATCGTCGGCAACGAAACCCTGCTGCGCAAGGAAGTCACGGGTGCGCAGTTGGCAAAGCTGATCAATAAAGTCAAAAGCCAGGTCAAGCAACCGGTGACTTACGCCGATGTCTGGGAGTTTTGGCTCAAGCACCCGGAAATCGCCCCGGCAGTGGATTTCCTGACCATCCATTTGCTGCCGTACTGGGAAGATGATCCCTCGAACATCGACGCCGCGCTGCAGCATGTGGCCGAAGTGCGTCAGGTGTTCGGCAACAAATTCGCGCCCAAGGACGTGGTGATTGGCGAAACCGGCTGGCCGAGCGAAGGCCGTCAGCGCGAAACCGCCCTGCCGAGCCGGGTTAACGAAGCCAAGTTCATTCGCGGTTTTGTCATCATGGCCGAGCAGCAAGGCTGGCATTACAACCTGATCGAAGCTTTCGACCAGCCCTGGAAGCGCGCCAGCGAAGGTGCGGTCGGTGGTTACTGGGGGCTGTTCGATGCCGATCGCCAGGACAAGGGCGTGCTGGCCGGTCCCGTGTCGAACGTGCCGTACTGGTCGCAGTGGCTGGCCGTTGGCGGTTTGATTTTTCTTGGCACGCTGATCCTTGGCGGGCGTGTACGCACCACCCGCGCTGCACTGGTGCTGCCGCTGCTCGGCGCACTGGCGGCGTGCTCGATTGGCGCCTGGGGTGATCTGGCGCGAGTCACGACGCGCTTTGCCAGTGAATGGTTGTGGGTGGCGTTGCTGACGGGGTTGAATCTGTTGGTGCTGGCGCATGCTGCATTGACGCTGAGCGCTCGTACCGGTTGGCGTGAGCGGGCGTTCAATGCACTGGAGCGTCGAGCAGGCTGGCTGGTCGCCGGAGCAGGTTTTGCGGCGGCGGTGATGATGCTTGAACTGGTGATCGACCCGCGTTATCGCAGCTTTCCAAGTGTCGCCTTCATACTGCCGGCGCTGGTTTACCTGTGCCGCCCAGTGAGCGCGGCGCGCCGTGAAATCGCCCTGCTGACCTTCATCATTGGCGCCGGCATTGCACCGCAGCTGTTCCGTGAAGGGTTGCAGAACCAGCAAGCCTGGGGTTGGGCGCTGGTGAGTGTTTTGATGGTGGCGATGTTGTGGCGCTGTTTGCGGGTTCGCAAGGCGTAATCTTCAGCGCAGCTAGGTGGCCTCTTCACGCGCAAGCCACGCTTCCACAGGGTTATTCAGCGAATACAGATGTTGTGTACGACGAAGATCCTGCAGGAGCGAGGCTTGCCCGCGAAGACGGACTATCAGGCGCTACGGGAGGCCCGGACCAGCCGCAACCCCGCAATCACTACCGCGAAAACGGCCAAGGTCGTGTTGTACAACGCCAGCGCCGGAAACCCGAACACCAGCGCCAGCACCGCCAGCCACCACCCTGCCCGGCCCGGCACCACAAACCCGATGACCGCAGCGGCCAGTGCAGCAAAGCCCAACACCTTGAAGTGAATCATCAAGCCCAGGTTCGAACGAATCTGGCATTCCCAGCGGCTCGCCTCGTCCACGCAGATGCCAACCCACTGCGCATCCTCCATAAAGCCATAACGCGCGCCATAACTGGCGGCCAGCCATAATGGCAGCAGAACGAGTAGCAGAATCACGGGCAGACGGCGGGACATGAAGCACTCCAATAAACGAAAACGGCGGCCAGCTTAATCCTCCGGCAGCGCTAAGCAAACGCGCGTAACAGATAATTAGTCACGAAATAGCTGCAAAGTGTATCGTCCAGCTACTATTGATCCGAAATTCGCCCAGATTGGTGCCGCAGCATGGCACTTTGGCGCAAACCCCGTGGTCATAGCCTGCGAACTTCATTCGGCACCTTCCTCTAAGGGATCTAGTCATGCTCCGTTCCTTGCGCTTCGCCGCCCTGTTTGGCGGCCTTATTTTGAGTGCGTCCGCACTGGCGGTCGATATCGACGCCGCCAGTTATGGCTACCCCTTGACCAACCCGTTCGAGGCGACCATTGCCACGACTCCGCCGGACCTGCGCCCGGAGTTACCGCTGGACGACGACATCAATCAGCAGACTCGCAGCGTGACTCTGCGCCCGGAGCGTGCATTCGAACTGCCAGACAATTTCTGGCCGGTCAAAAAGCTGACCTATCGTATTGCCACCCAGGACAAGGCCGCGCCGCTGATCTTCCTGATCGCCGGCACCGGTGCGCGTTATGACAGCAGCCTCAATGAGTACCTGAAAAAGCTCTACTACAAGGCCGGTTATCACGTGGTGCAACTGTCGTCGCCCACCAGTTTCGACTTTATGAGCGCGGCCTCACGCTTTGCCACACCGGGTATCACCAAGGAAGACGCCGAAGACATGTACCGGGTGATGCAGGCCGTCCGGGCGCAAAACCCGCACGTTGCCGTCACCGATTACTACCTGACCGGTTACAGCCTGGGCGCGCTGGACGCGGCCTTCGTCGCGCACCTGGACGAAACCCGTCGCAGCTTCAACTTCAAGAAAGTCTTGCTGCTCAACCCGCCGGTCAACCTCTACACCTCGATCACCAACCTGGACAAGCTGGTCCAGACCGAGGTCAAGGGCATCAACAACAGCACCACGTTTTATGAACTGGTGCTGAACAAACTGACTCGCTACTTCCAGCAAAAAGGCTACATCGACCTCAACGATGCCCTGCTCTACGACTTCCAGCAGTCCAAGCAGCACCTGACCAACGAGCAGATGGCCATGCTGATCGGCACTTCGTTCCGCTTTTCGGCGGCCGACATTGCCTTCACCTCGGACCTGATCAACCGTCGCGGCCTGATCACCCCGCCGAAATACCCGATCACCGAAGGCACCAGCCTCACGCCGTTCCTCAAGCGTGCGCTGCAATGCGACTTCGACTGCTACATCACCGAACAAGTGATCCCGATGTGGCGCGCCCGCACCGACGGCGGCAGCCTGCTGCAACTGATCGACCAGGTCAGCCTGTATGCGCTCAAGGATTACCTGCACGACAGCCCGAAAATCGCCGTCATGCACAACGCCGACGACGTGATTCTCGGCCCTGGCGACCTCGGTTTCCTGCGCAAGACCTTTGGCGACCGTTTGACCGTTTATCCACTGGGCGGCCATTGCGGCAACCTAAATTACCGCGTCAACAGCGACGCTATGCTGGAGTTCTTCCGTGGCTAAATACCTCCTGCTTATCGCTGCGTTACTCTGTGCAGGCGTCGCCAATGCCGACAACAGCAAAGCCAACGCACCTGTCGTGGTCGACAGTGACGGTTTCAAGGAACCGCTGAGCAAACTCAAGTTCAACCCGGGGCTGGATCAGCGCGAGTTCGAACGTTCCACGCTCAATGCGCTGAACGTCTACGACCCGCTGGAAGAGTGGAACCGCCGGGTTTATCACTTCAACTACCGCTTCGACCAATGGGTGTTCCTGCCGGTAGTCGACGGTTATCGCTACATCACCCCGAGTTTCCTGCGCACCGGCGTGAGCAACTTCTTCAATAACATCGGCGATGTGCCGAACCTGATGAACAGCCTGCTGCAGTTCAAGGGCAAGCGTTCGATGGAAACCACCGCACGCCTGTTGCTCAACACCACCATCGGCATCGCCGGCCTGTGGGACCCGGCCACGGCCATGGGCCTGCCGCGCCAGAGCGAAGACTTCGGCCAGACCCTGGGCTTCTACGGTGTACCGGGCGGCGCTTATTTCGTGTTGCCGATCCTCGGCCCGTCGAACATCCGCGACACCGGCGGCCTGGTGGTGGACTTCAGCGCCGAATCGGCGATCAACTTCCTGAACGTCTCGGAAGTCAGCTCCAACCATCCTGAGGTCTGGGCCCTGCGCGGCGTCGACAAGCGCTACCAGAACAGCTTCCGCTACGGCCAGCTGAACTCGCCGTTCGAGTATGAGAAGGTGCGCTACGTGTACACCGAGTCACGCAAGTTGCAGATCGCCGAGTAAATCCGGCGGTAACAAAAAAGGCCATTCGATTCGCGTCGAATGGCCTTTTTTATGAGGTCTCTCAAACACCAAAAAACCAATGTGGGAGCGAGCCTGCTCGCGATGGGGCCAGCACAGTCAACATCTATGCTGACTGAAACACCGCTATGGCGAGCAGGCTCGCTCCCACACTTGGAAAGTGCCCAGCTTCTAGCCTTTCAGTGTTTTCCAGATTTTGCTGGCGACCATCACACCCGCCAGCACCACAGCTCCGGCCACAATCCCCGCCACCGCATTCAGCAACGTCGGCACGATAAACCCGGCACCGCCCGCCCCTGCACTGACGCTTTCAATCCAGTGATGAACCACCGGCACGCCATGGGTCAGAATCCCGCCGCCCACCAGGAACATTGCTGCCGTACCGATCACCGACAGGCCTTTCATCATGTACGGCGCTGCGCGCAGAATCCCGCCGCCGATGCTTTTGGCCATCTGCCCGGGCTTCTGGGTCAGCCACAGGCCGAGATCATCAAGCTTGACGATACCCGCCACCAGGCCATAGACACCGATAGTCATGACGATGGCAATACCCGACAGCACGATAACCTGCTGAGTCAACGACGCATCTGCCACGGTGCCGAGGGTGATGGCGATGATTTCCGCCGACAGGATGAAGTCGGTGCGGATAGCGCCCTTGATCTTGTCTTTCTCGAACGCCACCAGATCAACGGCCGGATCGGCCACGGCTTCGACCAGCTCCGCATGTTCGGCCTGATCTTCAGCCTTGCTGTGCAGGAATTTGTGGGCGAGTTTCTCGAAACCTTCGAAACACAGGTAGGCGCCACCGACCATCAACAGTGGGGTGACCAGCCACGGGATGAACACGCTGATCGCCAGCGCCGACGGCACCAGGATCAGTTTGTTGAGAAACGAGCCCTTGGCCACGGCCCAAACGACCGGTATTTCCCGTTCGGCACGCACGCCGCTGACCTGCTGGGCATTGAGCGCCAGATCGTCGCCGAGCACGCCGGCGGTCTTCTTGGCGGCCATTTTGGTCATCAACGCCACATCGTCGAGAACGGCGGCGATGTCGTCGATCAGCATCAGCAAACTGCTTCCTGCCATAAATCAGGTTTCCTTCTTGAATGAATGCCGCGCAGCATAGCGCGACCGAGCGCCACACGGGGCATTCTTGAGCGCCGCGCGAGGCCGGTGATACCATGCGCAACCGCCAGAACAGGCAAGGAACCCCCTGGTTTATGAGCACTATCCGCGAGCGCAACAAAGAACTGATCCTGCGTGCCGCCAGTGAAGAATTTGCCGACAAGGGCTTCGCAGCGACCAAAACCAGTGATATCGCAGCCAAGGCGGGATTGCCCAAGCCCAACGTCTATTACTACTTCAAATCCAAGGAAAACCTCTACCGCGAGGTCCTGGAAAGCATCATCGAGCCGATTCTGCAGGCGTCGACGCCGTTCAACGCCGACGGTGTGCCCAGCGAAGTGCTGAGTGGCTACATTCGCTCGAAAATCCGCATCTCCCGCGACTTGCCTTTCGCCTCCAAGGTATTCGCCAGCGAAATCATGCACGGCGCCCCGCACCTGAGTGCCGACCTGGTCGAACAGCTCAACGGCCAGGCCAAGCACAACATCGACTGCATCCAGACCTGGATCGACCGCGGCCAGATCGCCCCGATCGACCCTAACCACCTGATGTTCAGCATCTGGGCCGCGACGCAGACCTATGCTGACTTTGACTGGCAGATCACGGCCATTACTGGCAAGGCCAAGCTGGATGAAGAGGACTATGAAGCGGCGGCGCAGACGATAATTCGGCTGGTGCTGAAGGGGTGTGAGCCGGATCAGTGAGACTGCGCTGCGGCTTATCGTCAGCAGTCTCACTCCTGCATTTGGAATGCATTCCCCTGTAGGAGTGAGCCTGCTCGCGATCGAGGCGATTCGGTCCCAACTCAAACCCAAATCGCATCCCACAACGGATAATCGCCCAGTTTCTCCACCAGTCCAGCCCGCAAAGGGTTGGCCACGACATACCTCGCCAACTTCACCAAATCCTCCTCCCGCCGAAGTGCCCGATCATGGAATCCTCTCTGCCAGAGGCTAATATTTCGACCGGTACGCTGCTTCACCGCTTTGGTACTCATCGACTTGGTCTTTTGCATCAACTCGCTCAAAGAGCCCTGCTGTAATTCAATCAACCAATGAAAATGATCGGGCATGACTACCCACGCCAGTGAGTTCGCCAAGCCTAGATTCTGCGCATTTCGAAATTGATCGACGACCAGCCTGCCCAAGGTAAAATCCTTGAAAACCGGGATCCTGTGAAGTGTATTGCTGGTTAACAAATAAATCCGGCTGGCTTCGGCATAGCGCCCGACTCGCAATCGGTGTGCAGCAGGTAAATCCGGCATTCCTTGCCTCCCATGATCAGGTCAGGAGAAGGCTAGTCCTGTGGATTAAGGAAGACGGGACAAACTTTTGGCTGGATGTGTCAGGTAGATAGCTATCGCGAGCAGGCTCACTCCTACAGGGGATTTGTGATGTTCAGACATTTTGTGTCCAACCCCGATCCTTGTAGGAGTGAGCCTG
>NZ_JASCOM010000256.1:0-8374 GCF_029959925.1 Pseudomonas sp. PS02303 | reverse complement strand
AGCCTGCTCGCGATTGCGTCCTGACAGTCAACATCTTCGGTGAATGTTAAGTCGCTATCGCGAGCAGGCTCACTCCCACAGGGGATTTGCATTAATTCGGAGGGAGGCGTTCCAGGCCGACGAACGGGCAGCCGGCGAGTAGTTCTTTCAGGCTGCGGCCATCCGGGAGACGCAGCTCCGCAGGCGCCAGTTCGGCCAGCGGATACAGAACGAAGGCCCGCTCCTGCATATGGTAGTGCGGCACCTTGAGGCGCGGTTCGTCGATCAGCCGGTCGCCAAACAGCACGATGTCGAGGTCCAGCGTTCGTGGACCCCAACGCTCAAGACGCTCGCGGCCTTGTCCGTTCTCGATGGCTTGCAGCGCATCAAGCAGGTCCAGTGGCGGGAGCGTGCTGTCGAGGGCGGCGACCGCGTTGGTGTAACGCGGCTGGCCGGGCAGAAGCGAGTCGCTTTGATAAAACCCGGACACCCCGACCAGTTGGGTCTGCGGCAACTGCGCCAGCGCCTCGACGGCGCTGCGCAATTGTTCGGCGGGGTCAGCCAGATTGCTGCCCATGCCGATGTAGATGCGTTCCATGGATTACTCGCCCGTAGCACTCGGTGCGCCGGCCGCGCGTTTGCGCTTGGCACCACCGCTGCGACGCCGTTTGCGGGGTGCACCGGTGCCTTCATCCTTGCCGCTGAGGTCGCGGATCATGTCCCGACGCTCACTGTCATTGGCGTCCTGATAGTCGGTCCACCATTCGCCCAGGCCATCGGTCTGCTCGCCAGCGCTTTCTCGCAGCAGCAGGAAGTCGTAACCGGCACGGAACCGCGGGTTGTCCAGCAACAGATCGGCACGCTTGCCGCTGCGGCGAGGAAGCCGCTCCTGCATGTCCCAGATCTCGCGGATCGGCATGGTGAAGCGTTTCGGAATCGCGATCCGCTGGCACTGCTCGGCAATCAGCTCGTGAGCGGCTTCCTGCATCGCCGGAATCGGTGGCATGCCACGTTCTTGCAGGCGCAGGACGCGGGCCGGCAGGGCAGGCCACAGCAGGGCTGCAAACAGGAACGCCGGGGTCACCGGTTTGTTCTGTTTGATCCGCAGGTCGGTGTTGATCAACGCTTCGCTGATCAAGGTGTGGGTGTACGTCGGGTTGTATTCCAGCGCCTCGGCACTGGCCGGGAACAGCGGATCGAACAACTGCAGGTCGACCAGCATCTCGAAGGTGTCCGCGGCATGGCCGGAGAGGAACAGCTTGAGCACTTCTTCGAACAGACGGGCTGACGGGATCTCGCGCAGCATCGGCGCCAGGTCGCGGATCGGCAGGGCGCTGTGTTTTTCGATGCCGAAATTCAGTTTGGCGGCGAAACGCACGGCCCGCAGCATCCGTACCGGGTCTTCCTGGTAGCGTTGCTTCGGGTCGCCGATCAGGCGGATCAGGTGATTGCGGATGTCGTGTACGCCATTGGCGTAATCGAGAATGCGCTCGCTGACCGGGTCGTAATACAAGGCGTTGATGGTGAAGTCGCGGCGTTGCGCGTCTTCTTCCAGCGTGCCGTAGACGTTATCGCGCAGGATGCGCCCGCTCTCGTTACGGGAAGACTGGTTGCTGTCTTCTTCCTCGTCGTTTTGCGGGTGATTGGCGCGGAAGGTCGCGACTTCGATGATTTCGCGGCCAAAGTGGATATGCACCAGCTTGAAGCGGCGACCGATGATCCGCGCGTTGCGGAATTCGGCCCGCACCTGCTCAGGCGTGGCACTGGTAGCGACGTCGAAATCTTTTGGCGTGATGCCAAGGAGCATGTCTCGCACACAGCCGCCGACCAGGTAGGCCTGGTAACCGGCGTTCTGCAGGCGTTCGACGATGTTCACCGCGTAACGGCTGAATTGGGCCTTTTGCAGCGAATGTTGGCCGCTGTTGAGCACTTCAGGCGTACTGCGAATGTGTTGCGTATGACGCTTGGGAGAACGGAATGACTGGAACAACTTCTTCAGCATGGGATGCACTGTTTGAAGGAATGTTCGGCCATAACGAAGAATGACCGCATGATGGGCGGGGATTCTAGCATTTAGTCAGGGGATGGTGTAGGACACAGCAGATATGAGCTGTAAGCCGCAGGCTTCAAGCGGAAAACAAAGCCGATTTGGGTAGGTTTTTCGAATCGTAGAAACTACAAGGGGAGCCGAAGCTCCCCAAGAAAGTAGTTGCATGCTCTATTTTTATTTTTGAGTCGGGCTTTTTGTTTTTATTAAGTGCCCTCGCCATGAAGTGTTTCCTTCATGGCCCTCCCAATCGGGAGCCAAGAGCAAACGGATTGCTTTGGTCGCTGTGCTGCAGTGATCTTTCGATCCAACCAGTTCAGGCACTGTCTTGGGACAGTTTTTTATTATTCTCGGCCTGGTCGTGGGGCAAGCCCCAAATACAACGCCTCTCCAAAAGAATCAGTTAGCTGCGCCTCTCGCCGTCTTGTTTTTATTGTGCGTGAGTCGATTCGTCTTATTTTTATTGTCTTGTGCATTGCTTGTTATTGTTCTTGTACTAAACATATAGCAGGGTGCGTGCCAACTTTTGTGAGGTCCAGCAAAACAAGGGGTTAGGCGGGCTGGCAGGGTTTTCGAGGCCGAAAAAAAGCCGGGACTTCGTTACCGTAAGCCCCGGCTTCTGTTACGTGAAACGACTGAGGTAACAGTTTTTTCACAAAGTCATGTGTTACCCGCACATCAGACAGGCGCGGTTCAGCTCTCGCTGGCAACCCCGGTCTTGCGCCGTGGGATACCCAGGCGCTGACGACGTTCCCACAGGCACTTGCGACTCACCCCGAGTTTGCGGGCCAGCTCGGTTTCCGTCATGTGGTCCTGATGCTCAAGCACGAAGTGCTGGAAGTAGTCTTCCAGCGACAGGTCTTCGGTCGGCTCATGATTGTTGTTGCTGGCGCCGTTGCCCTGTTGCGGCGGCAGACCAATGAAGTCGTCGTCTTCCAGGTCGCTCAGTTCGATGTCGATCCCCAACAGCTCGGCGGAAATCTCCGGGCTCTCGCACAGGATGACAGCGCGCTCTACCGCGTTTTCCAGTTCACGAACGTTACCCGGCCAGGAGTAATGACGGATCGCCTGTTCGGCATCCGCCGCGAATTTCAGGTCGGTGCGGTTGACCCGCGCGCTCTGTCGCGCCAGGAAGGCATTGGCGATCTCGTTGACGTCGGCACCGCGCTCGCGCAGTGCCGGCAATTTCAGGGCGATCACATGGAGGCGGTAATACAAGTCTTCACGGAACTGACCGATCTTCGCCAGGCTCTTGAGGTCCCGGTGAGTCGCGGCGATCAGGCGCACATCGACTTTCTGTGACTGGACCGAACCGACCCGGCGAATTTCGCCTTCCTGCAACACGCGCAGCAAGCGGGCCTGGGCTTCCAGTGGCAGTTCGCCGATTTCGTCGAGGAACAAGGTGCCGCCGTCCGCCGCTTCCACCAGACCGGCACGCCCGGCGCTGGCGCCGGTGAACGCGCCTTTTTCGTGGCCGAACAGTTCGGACTCGATCAGGCTTTCCGGGATGGCTGCACAGTTCACCGAAATCATCGGTGCCTTGGCTCGTTTGGACAGGTTGTGCAGGGCGCGGGCCACCAGTTCTTTACCGGTACCGGATTCACCCTGGATCAGGACATTGGAATCGGTCGGCGCGACTTTGCGGATCTTGCTGTACAGGTCCTGCATCGGCGGGCACGAACCGATGATGCCGATTTCGCCGTTGCTGTTATCAACACCCGGTTTCGCCGCGCCATTGGCCGCTTTGCCGGTGGCAGGTTCACCGCCGGCCGGCAGCGATTGGCGGTCACGCAGGATACGGGCGACAGCCTGGAGCATTTCGTCGTGATCGAAAGGCTTGGCGATGTAATCCACCGCGCCCATCTTCATCGAGTCGACGGCCGAACGCAGGCTGGCGTAGCTGGTCATGATCAGCACCGGAGTGCCCTGGCCGAGTTTGATCAACTCGGTGCCCGGAGCGCCCGGCAGACGCAAGTCGCTGACGATCAGGTCGAACGTGGGAATGGTGAAGCGTTCTTGTGCTTCCTGCACTGAACCGGCTTCGCTGACCTGGTACTGGTTACGTTCCAGCAGGCGGCGCAAGGCGGAGCGGATAATTGTTTCGTCTTCGACGATCAAAATGTGCGGCATTGATTCGATACTCTCGACGGTCTCAGTTCACAGCGGACGTCGCTTCGACATGACGCGGCAAGGTCACCCTAATACGGGTGCCGCGTTGGCTTTGTACATCAGCCGGGCTGTCGATGGTGATTTGTCCATAATGCTCTTCAACGATGGAATAGACCAGTGCAAGGCCCAGACCGGTGCCTTCGCCAGGATCCTTGGTGGTGAAGAAAGGTTCGAACAATCGGTCCATGATGTTCTTCGGAATACCGCTGCCTTCGTCTTCCACGATCAGATCGACCGTGTGTTCGCCGGCTTCGCTCTTGACCCGCACCGCACTGCCGGGAGGCGAGGCGTCACGGGCGTTTGAGAGCAAGTTGATCAATACCTGGGCGAGGCGTTGCGGATCGCCTTCGACCCAATGATCGGGGTCGCACAGGTTATAGAACTGCACTTCGAAATTGCGTCGGTTCAGGGCCAGCAAGCCGATGGCATCCTGAGCCACTTCAGCCAGACAGACGGGCTCGTCGCTGTGTTGGTGACTGCCGGCGTGGGCGAAGCTCATCAGCGACTGAACGATGCGCGAAACGCGTTTGGTCTGCTCGAGGATCTGGCCGCTGATTTCCTTCAGTTCGCCATCGTCTTCGCGTTCTTCGCGCAGGTTCTGCGCCAGGCACGCGATGCCGGTGATCGGGTTGCCGATTTCATGAGCCACACCCGCCGCGAGTCGCCCGATGCTGGCCAGGCGCTCGGAGTGCACCAGTTTGTCTTCGAGCATCTGGGTTTCGGTCAGATCTTCCACCAGCAACACCAGGCCACTGTTACCCGGTGCGAGCGGTTCATCAATGGCCGCTTTGTGCAGATTCAGCCAGCGGGTCTGGCCATCAAGGGCCAGGTGCTGTTTGTGCAAATGCTCGTCCGGCAGATTGATGAAGCCTTGCAGCAGTTCTTTCCACGGATCGGCGATAGTGCTCAGGCGCGAGCCGACCACACGCTGCGCGGCAATCCCGGTCAGCTCCTCCATGGCTTTGTTCCACATGAGGATTTCCTGATCCTTGGCCAGCGAGCAAACGCCCATCGGCAATTCCTGCAAGGTCTGGCGGTGATAGCGGCGCAGGGCATCGAGTTCGGCGGCAAGGCCGGTGAGGCGCGAGTGGTAGTCCTCGAGACGGCTTTCGATGAAGTGGATGTCTTCGGTGACGTAGTTTTCGCCGCCAGCCTTGTACGGCAGGAAGGTCTCGACCATGTCCTGCGCCACGCTCGGGCCCATCAGGCCGGAGAGGTTGGCTTCGATCCGGTCGCGCAAACGGCGCAAGGCATAAGGCCGGCGCTCGTCGAACGGCAGATAGAGATCACGCAGGGCCTGCTCGACTTCTTTCTGCGCGGCCTTGGCACCCAGGGGCTTGGCCAGTTGCGTGGCGAATTCCTGAGGTGAGGCGGCGTGCAGTTCGCGGCGCTGCGGGCGACGCACGTTGTCCACGGCGCAGGCTTCGGCGGCGCTGGCCTCTTCGGGGCTGGCGTTGGTGAACAGTGAGATCAGGGTGAACATCAGCACGTTGGCGGCCAGGGACGCGATCGCGGCCATGTGCCAACTGGTGTCGTCCAGCACGTAGATCATGTTCAACAGCGGAATGTAGAAGCCCTGCAGATTGCCGACCAGCGGCAACAACATGGTCACCAGCCACACCAGGATCCCCGCCAGCAAACCGGCGATGAAGCCGCGGCGGTTGGCGGTCGGCCAATACAGGACCGACAGGACCCCCGGAAGAAATTGCAGCGTGGCCACAAACGCGACGATGCCGAGGTTGGCCAGGTCCTGTTCGGCGCCCAGCAACAGGTAGAAACCGTAACCGGCCATGATAATCGCAACGATCAGCGCCCGGCGGGTCCACTTCAACCAGCGATAGATGTTGCCTTCGGCCGGCGGTTGGTAGAGCGGCAGCACCAGATGGTTCAGCGCCATCCCGGACAGCGCCAGGGTGGTGACGATGATCAGTCCGCTCGCGGCCGACAACCCGCCGACATACGCCAACAACGCCAAGGCTTTGCTGTTGGCGGCGATGCCGATGCCCAGGGTGAAATATTCCGGGTTGGTAGTGGCGCCGAGTTTCAGTCCGGCCCAGAGAATCAGCGGCACCGCCAGGCTCATCAACAGCAGGAACAGCGGCAGACCCCAGCTGGCGCTGACCAGCGAACGCGGGTTGAGATTCTCGGTAAAGGTCATGTGGTACATGTGCGGCATCACAATCGCCGAGGCGAAGAACACCAGCAGCAGCGTTCGCCACGGGCCTTCCTGCAAGGGCGTGTGCAAGGCAGCGAGGGCGGTCTGGTTTTGCAGTAGCCACAGTTCCAGCTGTTGCGGGCCGTCGAACACGCCATAAAGGGCATAGAGGCCGACACCGCCAATGGCGATCAGCTTGATCACCGACTCGAAGGCAATCGCGAACACCAGGCCTTCATGTTTCTCGCGGGTGGCGATGTGGCGCGAGCCGAAGAAGATCGTGAACAGGGTAATCAGCGCGCAAAAGCTCAGGGCCACGCGATGCTGCACCGGCTCGCGGGTCAGGATGCCGATGGAGTCGGCCACCGCCTGGATCTGCAACGCCAGCAATGGCAGCACGCCGATCAACATGAAAATCGTGGTCAGCGCCCCGGCCCACGTACTGCGGAAACGGAATGCGAACAAGTCGGCCAGCGACGACAGTTGATAGGTGCGGGTGATTTTCAGGATCGGGTACAGCAACACCGGCGCCAGCAAAAACGCCCCGGAGACCCCGAGGTAACTGGACAGAAAACCGTAGCCGTACTGATAGGCCAGGCCCACCGTGCCGTAAAACGCCCAGGCACTGGCGTACACCCCCAGCGACAGGGTGTAGGTCAGCGGGTGGCGAATGATCGCCCGGGGGATCATGCCCCGTTCGCTGATCCAGGCGACGCCGAACAGCACCGCCAGGTACGCGGCGCTGATCAGGATCATCTGGGTCAGGCTAAAGCTCATCGGCATCTTTTTGGCTCTGCAGGATGAAGGTCACGACGATCAGAATCAGCCAGAGCAGATAAGGGCGATACCAGGCGCCAGTGGCGTCGATCCACCAATCCATGATGGCCGGGGAGAACAGGTAAATCCCCACTACCAGGAGCAGGACCAAGCGATAGATGTACATCCCGGCCTCTCTTTTTTATGCGCGTGCCCGAAAACGTGCGGCGATGGTAACGGATGGGCGCGCCACTGCAAGTGTGATCACTGTAGTTGCGCTTCGGGCAGGGTCAGTGTGCGCGGGATTAATAGCGCATCCCAGTGGGCGATGCCCCAATCCAGCACTTCCCGGGGGGTGGCGTAAGCCAGTTCAGCACCGGGGTTTTGCCCCAATGCGCGCAACGCACGCAGCAACAGAGGGGTTGCCTGATCTTCGGTCAATGGCGGTGAGCGGTAGGACTTGCCGAGTTTATTGCCATCGGGCTGGGTAATCAGCGGGATGTGCAGATAACGCGGTTGAGGCAGGCCGAGCAGTTCTTGCAGGTAAAGCTGGCGCGGCGTGGAGTCGAGCAGGTCAGCGCCACGGACGATATCGGTGATGCCTTGCCAGGCGTCGTCCAGCACTACCGCCAGTTGATAGGCGTAGAGCCCGTCGCGGCGCCGGATCACGAAATCGCCGACGTCCCGGCCCAGGTGCTGGCGATATTCGCCTTGCACCCTGTCGATGAAGTGGTATTCCAGTTCGGGGACGCGCAAGCGAATCGCGGCATCTTCGGTGCCATGGCCGGCGTTGCGGCACAAGCCCGGGTAAATGCCGTGATAGGGCTCCAATTGCTTGCGCGAGCAGGTGCAGGCGTAAGCGAGGCCTTGATTGAACAGGCGATTGAGGACTAAGGCGTAGGCGTCATGCCGATCGCTCTGGCGGACCACTTCCCCGTCCCACTCGAAACCGTAGCTTTCCAGGGCTTTCAAGATGGCTGCCTGGGCGCCGGGTTCTTCCCGTGGTGGATCGAGGTCTTCCATGCGCATCAACCAGCGACCGCCCACCGCACGCGCGTCGAGGTACGAAGCCAGCGCCGCGACCAGCGAACCGAAATGCAGGTGGCCGCTGGGCGTGGGGGCGAAGCGGCCGATGTAGGTGGGGGAGGCGATGGCGGTCATAAGGCGGTGTCAGGCTGTCCAATCGTTTCGAGCATGGCTTGAAGCCGCCGTCGCGAGCAAGCTTCGCTCCTACAGAAGATCGTGCCAGCCTTTGTAGGCGCGAAGCT
>NZ_JASCOM010000255.1:0-8447 GCF_029959925.1 Pseudomonas sp. PS02303 | reverse complement strand
CCGTATGCCTATCTCAAAGATGTACTGACGCGGCTGCCGACGCAGCGTGCCAGTGAGATTGATCAACTGCTGCCGCATCGGTGGATGCCCGCCTGAGTCACGCAAGGTGACTTCGGCGGACGCTTACCAACGAAATACTCTGTTCGCAAGACAGATGACTCTGTGGATCCTGACAAGTTGGATTTGAATAGCTTCGCCATTGGTGTGCTAACCGATCCCAAGGACGAGGGGGTGGACCTTCTCGATGGAGCGTGGCGTGAAGCTTTGGCTCTAACTCGTGCGGCTTGGAAGCCAGACCCGGCTCGTAACCGCATTACCTCTCCGAACTTTCCCAGCGGCAAGGGTATCCGCGAGGCTCGTCGGAAATTAGGAGGGGACATTGATCGAGGGCTACTGCTGCTTTACCCGCTTACTCCGTATTTTTATAAAGATAAGGAGCTCGAAAGGCTCATTGTGCCTGGATGGAGCAAACCCATAATGGCCTTCGCTATCGCGTTTCCCGCAAGCAATAATCCGATCAGCGTGGAATATGAAGTTAACCTCCTCTACTGGATGCAAGAATATGGCCCGTCCGAGTGAAGAGTTCCTGCTAGCGTGGTCATCACTCTCCGGAAATGACTCCATACCTGGCTGGCAAGCTATTTCCCTTACTCCTGCTGGCCCCGTGGAGTTGCAGGCCGGGCGGCGCTCACCGGCCAACGTCGAGGCGATTTTGTTTTACTTCCCGACTGCCAAGTTGGCTCGTGCCGAAAAATTGCCCGAGGGGCAGGGCTTTTTGATCGAGAGAGCTGATCCGGAAAATTATGGTGGACTTAGATTAGCGCTGACTCGCCAAGAAGCTGGAAGCACTGAGCTTTTCGCTGCAATGGTTTGCGATGTAGTCGGCGCGCTAGACGACATCGCCGCTACTGGCGTTGAGGAAACCAAATTGTTGCGGGTTTTAATCGGGCGAGTAGTTGCTTGGAAACAGTTCATGTCTCGTGGTGCGAATCCTCTCAGTCCCGAGGCAGAACTCGGTCTGGCGGGTGAACTGAACTTCATGATTGCTCTTCTGGGATCAGGAATATCGGCTGATGAGGTGCTCTTGGCTTGGGTGGGACCTGATGACGCTCCGCAAGATTTCCTGTTAGGAGACGGCGCGGTTGAGGTCAAGTCTACGATGTCCTCGTCTGGCTTCCCCGTGAATATAGCCTCCCTCGAGCAATTGGACGACGCCGTAGCATCACCTCTGTTTCTCGCTGCCGTGCGTTTTTCGCGTGAGGAAACCGGGCTTACTCTTCCTCAGATAGTCGCGGAGACCGAGCAACGACTAGGTGGGGAGCTAGGAGTGATCAGCTTCTTTAGAGAGAGGCTCATGGTCGCTGGTTACTTCGAAGGCCACTCGAGTCATTACACCCGAAAGTTCGAATCGAAGGAGAAACGGATTCTCTCCGTATCTGAAGGCTTCCCAAGATTGACAGCGGGGACAGTTCCCGCTGGAGTCACGCGAGCCCTTTACGAAATCAATCTGGACCACGCCGGAGAGTTCCTCTCGGACCTCGACGCGGCTCTGCAACTACTAGGAGTAACTGGATGACGCTTGATGATTTTTTCGCAGAGACCAGGGGCGAAATAGCGAGCCAGATGTCTGACGGCGCCCCTTTTGGTGAACTCGTTTTCTCCGAAGTGGTGATGCAGCATCTTGCTGAAGCCGGAATGACTTTCGATCCAGTTGTGTGCCACTTTCAGGGGAAGGTTGGCAATGCGAATTTGCGCTTAAGCGGCTATGCCATGTCTGAAGACGCTGATCAGCTTGACCTATTCGTAAGTTTGTACGAAGGCTTTGAAAGCCTTAGTCCCATTTCTGATCAAGATATCAAAACAGCAGCGGCCCAATGCGTTCGTTTTTTGGAGCTCTGTGCAGCCGGGCGTATTGCCGAAAAGCTCGATCCGTCAAGCGATGTCCATTCCCTTGCGCTGACGATTCGAGAAATTTACGACGGGCTTGAACAGGTTCGTGTGTACGTGCTTACGGACGGTATAGCGAAGTCGAAGAGTTTTAAAGCCCGAGACGTTGGCGGAAAGCACGTGAAGCTTGAAGTCATGGATATTGAGCGGCTTTACCGCCATCGTTCTGAAGGTAAGCCTCGTGATGAGCTGGTCGTTGACTTCAATGAGGTGTCTGGCTCCCCACTGCCTTGCGTATTCGTACCTGGTGAAACAGGAGACTATGACTACGCACTTACCGCTATCCCAGGTGAAGCTCTTCGGTTTGTTTATGAGAAGTTTGGCCCTCGTCTACTTGAGGCCAATGTACGATCATTCTTAAGCGTGAAGGCGAAGGGCGTGAATGCGGGACTCCAGAATACTTTGCGGAATGCCCCGGAAAGGTTCATGGCTTACAACAACGGGATTGTATTAGTCGCCGATGAGATGCGGCTTGATCGCGCAGCAGATGGATCTCCTGGCATCGCTTGGTTGCGAGGTATGCAAATTGTTAATGGCGGCCAAACTACAGCTTCAATTTTTTTCGCCAAGAAGAAATACGCAGATACGGATTTGAGTAAGGTTCGCGTCCCCGCCAAAATTATCGTTATGAAAGAGCAAGACCCGGCAAAAGAAGAGGCACTTGTCTCCGATATCTCGCGTTATGCCAACAGTCAGAATGCTGTTCGGCAATCTGATCTATCGGCCAATAAGCCATTCCATGTTGATATTGAGCGGTTGTCGCTTTCTGTCTATTGCCCTGATGGTACGGGGCGATGGTTCTATGAAAGAGCTGCAGGCAGTTACAACACGCTCCTTGCCCGTGATGGTGTCACTTTAGCCAAGCTCCGTGCCCTGAAGGAGTCTGTACCAACCTCGAGGAAGATTACAAAAACTGAGCTGGCGAAGTACTCCACTGCATGGGATGGCCATGCTGATGTTGTCAGTCTTGGCGCACAGAAGTGTTTTGATCGGTTCATGTCTGGTATGACTGAGGTGGAGGCCAAAGGGACGACTTTTACTCCGGATGTCGTTTATTTCAAGGCTATTGTCTCGAAAGCCTTGCTGTTCAAAGCGGTACACAAGACTGCACGACCATTGGTGCCTGCCTTTCTCGCCAACGTCGCTGCTTACACTGTTGCATTAATTTCTCATGCTTACGGCGAGTCATTTAACCTCGAGCGTATCTGGAATAGACAAGGAGTTTCTCCTCAGCTTATTAAACAGATTGAAATCTGGGCTCGGGAAGTCAATGACCGCCTTCATGAGACTGCAAACGGAAGGATGATCTCTGAATGGGCGAAGCGCCCAGAGTGTCGAGAGGTTATGTTCGCCCAGCCATTCTCTCCGCCTTTCGCAGATATTCCTGAGACGCTCTGACACCCTTCGCACTCTCAGAGAAAGCTCAAAAC
Source organism: Pseudomonas sp. PS02303 (assembly GCF_029959925.1). Lineage (NCBI taxonomy): Bacteria > Pseudomonadati > Pseudomonadota > Gammaproteobacteria > Pseudomonadales > Pseudomonadaceae > Pseudomonas > Pseudomonas sp. PS02303. Next base: position 5,070 of record NZ_JASCOM010000255.1, on the reverse strand, counting down.
TATAGGGTAGGGTAGGTAGTCGAGAATTTTCGTTGGCAATGACAGGCTGGAGATTCGCCATCGTTGCCGGTGCCTGCCTCGAGTCTATCTGACACCAGATGCGTCGCTCGATAGTCGGTTCGGTTCGATCCGGTGCGCGATGTTGCTTGGCGGTTTTTTTCCAGATCGATAGGAGTCGAGGACCGCTGCGACGACAGCTGCGATTTTTCTAGCAAGAAGCGGCGGGACTGCGTTTCCGATCTGTGTGTACTGCTGTGTTCTATTGCCCTCAAAGAAGTAGTTGTCAGGAAAGGTCTGCAATCGCGCGGCTTCGCGAACAGTCAAACTGCGACACTGGCTTGGATCTGGGTGTATGTAGTAGTGGCCATCTTTCGCTATGTGAGCGACGACAGTGGTAGAAGGACCATCTTCCATTTGAACCCTGAACCGGTCACTAAAGGGGACAGAGTCGGAAGACACGTTCTCATGAGCTGGCAGCAGCTGCACAGGGAATTGATGTATTTTTGGAGAGGTGCCATACAATTTTGCGTAGCTTGCTGCAAAAATATACCTATGCAGATCAGAGCGCATATGGCTCCTTGCCTCATGCTGTAGCACTCCTTTAAGTCTTGGATCGAGGAACCACTCACGCTGCTTGGCACTCATTTCTGGCTCTTCTTGCCAAGGTACGTACCTGCTGCCATTGGAATTCAGTCTCTGTGCTTTAACAGCCGCCTTTTTTATGGCGTCTATCAAGTCGCCCCGGCCTGCTACATAGGGCTGTAAAAGCAAAGAGCTGGCCTCATCCAAGGCAGAGAGCCAGGCTTCTAGGGAGTCCCCCCCTCTTGAAATCTTGCTCCGTACCGGTGGGAGCCCTGATAAAGCCTGCCCCACTGTGAATACCGTTTTGCTGGGCTCCATTACAAACTTGTGCGGACGCTCCAACAAATCAGGACAGCTTGAGGCGACGTCAGAGCGAATCCCAAGCAGGATAACCCTGTGTCGAGCCTGCGGAAGGCCATGACGTTCGGCTTGGATGACAAAGTCGTGTGGATCTGGTTTTTCCGCGTCTTTAGGGACCACTAAGGAGCGGATGTTGTATGAGAGATCTCCAGCAGGAGCCGAGAGGTCATCGAGAATTTGCTGGAAGATGTGCGAGCCACTGTGCTTCGAGGACAGTATGCCTTTAACATTCTCCATCACGAAGATAGTGGGTTTGAACTCACGAATAATCCGCAGGTACTCTTTGTAGAGAAAGTGCTTTTCGTCGCTTTCAAACTCCTCTTGGCTCTCCCGCGTTCGACGAGCACGTCCCGCTACAGAGTAGGCTTGGCACGGCGGGCCGCCAATGAGAACCCATTCATCTGCACCAATCAGGGCTTCCCTGATCCAATTATCGACTTCCGCCGGGGGAATTTTACCAAGCTCTGCAAGTTTAGCTTCTAGTGCGGCCTCCACAGCTTCTGCTGGGACGTCCGGATGCTTGAAAAGCTCTTCACGAGTAATTTCGCCCCGGATGTATTGGTAGTAAGCCTCTGGCGCTTCGCCCTTCGGAAAGGCGCGAAACAATGCGCGTAGGGATAAGGTCGCATGAGCGACGGGATCTTTCTCGATCGAGACACGCAGCTGGAACTTACGTACTCCCTTCTCATGACCGCCGATTGAAGAGAATCCTTCCCCGAGTCCGCCCGGGCCCGCAAAAAGGTCGATGACCGGGATAGATTCCTTATATTTCATTGAGTTAGTCGATGCGCCAAATACGAAAATAAAAAAAGCGCACTGTAGCGCTCAGGTGAGTTGCGGCCCCAAAGAGACACGCACTATGTGCGATAAATGGTAACGGTTCACTGGGTAGCGGGCAAGAAATGAACCTTGAGCAGAGGTGCCGAGTTCCACCGAATGTACGAATGTACCCGTAAGAGGGTGGACTCTCATTGCCGAATAAAAAAGCCCCGATCAGATCGGGGCTTTTGCTTATCGATTTGCCGATTCAAATAACCATCATCAAATCGTGGCAAGCTCGGAAATCAATCCCAGCTCAACGCCCCACCAGTCTGATACTCAATAACTCTCGTCTCAAAGAAATTCTTCTCTTTCTTCAAGTCCATAATCTCGCTCATCCAAGGGAACGGGTTAGTCGTCCCTGGGTACTCTTCCTTCAAACCAATCTGGCTCAAACGACGGTTAGCGATGAACTTCAGGTAGTCCTCCATCATCGCCGCGTTCATGCCCAATACGCCGCGAGGCATGGTGTCACGCGCATATTCGATCTCGAGCTGAGTGCCCTGCAGAATCATCTGCGAAGCTTCTTCCTTCATCTCGGCATCCCACAAGTGCGGGTTTTCGATTTTGATCTGGTTGATCACGTCGATGCCGAAGTTCAGGTGCATGGATTCGTCGCGCAGGATGTACTGGAACTGCTCGGCGACGCCGGTCATTTTGTTGCGGCGGCCCATGGAGAGGATCTGGGTGAAGCCGCAATAGAAGAAGATGCCTTCCAGAACGCAGTAGTAGGCGATCAGGTTGCGCAGCAGTTCTTTGTCGGTTTCGACGGTGCCGGTTTCGAACTTCGGATCGGAGATCGAACGGGTGTATTTGAGGCCCCAAGTGGCTTTTTTCGCGACCGATGGGATCTCGTGGTACATGTTGAAGATCTCGCCTTCATCCATGGCCAACGATTCGATGCAGTACTGGTAGGCGTGGGTGTGGATCGCTTCCTCGAAAGCCTGGCGCAGGATGTACTGGCGGCATTCCGGGTTGGTGATCAGGCGGTACACGGCCAGGACCAGGTTGTTGGCAACCAGGGAGTCGGCGGTGGAGAAGAAGCCGAGGTTGCGCATCACGATGCGGCGCTCGTCGTCGGTCAGGCCTTCCGGGTCTTTCCAGAGGGCGATGTCGGCGGTCATGTTGACTTCTTGCGGCATCCAGTGGTTTGCGCAGCCGTCCAGGTATTTCTGCCAGGCCCAGTCGTACTTGAACGGTACGAGTTGGTTGAGGTCGGCGCGGCAGTTGATCATGCGCTTTTCGTCGACAGCGACGCGGGCGGAGGCGCCTTCGAGTTCGGCGAGGCCTTCAGCGATGTCGAGGTTGTCCAGGGCTGCTTTGGCACGGGCGATGGCGGCAGAGTCGTTCGCGGTAACGGCGCGAGCTTCTTGAGCGGCGACACCACCAGCGGTGTCGAGTCGGTCCATGTTGGCTTCAGTCGCGTGGCCGGCGTTGGCGCCTTTTACCACGGTCTCGCCGCTGTCTTCTTTGTCGAATTCGTCCCAGCTCAGCATGACGTGTCGTCTCCTGCGTGAGGGCCAGATGCCCGTGTGAAAACTGATTGGTTATTTTTCACACGGCCGTACTGGCCGCGTTGGATAGCGTTTTTTGCAGCGGTACACGCAGGCAAATAAACATAAATTTTTACGGGGTTCCGAGAGCCTCTGAGGGGCGCAGAAATCGGTGAGGACGTCGGCGTGGGCTTCAGACTGGCTGTTATCCCTGTAAGGGAATATTGCAGGCCCGTTTAAGCCGGCATTATAGGGAAATTTTTGCGGCCGTGGTGGGGCGAATCCGCGCATGGAGCGGTCGAGAAGGCGGGTTTTTCGGTCGGAGCGAGGGTTTACAGGGCTTTGGCTGGAGATCGCGGGTTAAGATTTTTTTTCATAAATTTTGATGCGCTACTTTTTTGTTCAAAAAATAGGCAAAAAAACCGGTTTTTCACTACATGTTGTGTTTTGAATCGGTTTTCGGTGGTTCAAGACACAACTAAGCCCGACCGAAGCCGGGCTGTAAAGTCACGCTCGATGATCAGCTCAGGCGTGCCGCACCGACGTGATCGGCGCCATCGGCAGCGAGTTTGGCCGCACCGGTGTGATCGAAGCCGTCAGCGGCGACTTTGGCGGCACCGGTGTGATCGAAGCCATCCGAAGCCAGTTTGGCTGCACCGACGTGATCGGCACCATCGGCGGCAAAGGAAGCCGTACCGGTACGGTCGTAGCCGTCAGAAGCGACAGTGCGGTCGAAACCGTCAGCAGCGAAGGTGTTGGCGGCCAGAACAGAAAGGGTCAGGGCGAGGATCAGTTTGGTTTTCATTGTAGTGCTCCAGGTTCGTTGGCGTTTTGTGCCTTGGGTATGGAGTGAATGCTATGCCAACTAATTTGATTAAAAAGCGCAAATAAATGCTTAAAATAATCGTATTAATCGATATATACGGTTCGGCGCTGCATCAGCCTTGAAAGGGCGGGGCGGATGGGTCGAACCGTTATGAGGCGGGCGGGTGATCAGCCGTTAGTGCAGCCGTTGCCCATGATGCTGTAGCGCAGGATGTGGCGTTGACCTTGGGAGTCGTCGTATTCCATTTTCACCGGAACAACTTCGCACACATTAGGAACTTCACTCATGGAGATAACTTTGGCGATGTCCAGGTGAGTCGAGTAAGTGTATTCCTCGATGGCGGGTTTCTGCTGTGCGACATCAGTCGGGACCTCGTCTGCCATGGCGGTTGCGCACAGGCTGCTGAGGGCCAGAACTAATAAAGCTTTCATTTCAGATTTACCTTTTAGAGGTCGAATGGGGTCACGCAACCTTTTTGGGGTTGCGTGTGGAGCTTGATTAAAGAGTCTTGGATTAACGGCCTTCGTGGGGGCTGCAACTTGGTTAATCACGTTGCCTTGTTGGCGGGCTGATTTTAGGCGTGGGGGGTGCATTCATATAGGTGGGGTTTTGATAAACACCTTTGACAGATTTCGTAACAATCACCGATTAAGGTGGTAGAAACCGAACAATTGGCGATCTCGGTGATGTGGTTTTCAGGTGGGCCGCGTTATCGTTCTGCGCGGGCAAGCCTCGCTCCCACAGGGGGTTGGTGTGCTTTTAACGGCGCATTCCAGGCTTATCACGGTAATTTGTAGGGGCTTGTTACTACCATCGTCGAATGGTTCTATAGGCCCGGCCCGGCTACAACTGGGGCCATACAAAAACAACTATTCCACCGAGGTAAGAAAGATGAGTGCGGCTTCTCTGTATCCCGTTCGTCCCGAGGTTCTGGCCAATACGCTGACTGACGAGGCAACCTACAAAGCCATGTACCAGCAGTCGGTCGTC
>NZ_JASCOM010000254.1:0-8468 GCF_029959925.1 Pseudomonas sp. PS02303 | reverse complement strand
GGCAAGCCTCGCTCCTACAGGGGAATGCGATCACCTGTAGGAGCGAGGCTTGCCCGCGAAGGGCCCCTCACATTCAACACAAATCTCACGCGGGGGCCATTTCCTGCGCCAAACCCAGGAACGCCGCCGGCAACCGCGCGCCTTTGCGCTCCTTGAGGCAGTACAGATACTCCGGAATCTGCGGCGCATTCTCAATCGTCAGCACGCGCAATTGCGGGTCATGCGGCACTTCCTGTCGGGCAATGATGCTGATGCCGATGTTGCGCAGCACCGCCTCGCGAATCGATTCACGGCTGCCAATTTCCAGCAACGGCCCGAAACTCACCCCGGCGCTGGCGAGCAATTCTTCGGTCAGGCGTCGAGTGGTCGAGCCTGATTCGCGCATCAACAAAGTATGCCCGGCCAACGCGCTGAGCGGCACATGATCGTGCGCCGCCAGCGGATGGTTGCGATGCACCGCCAACACCAGCGGATCGCTGCCGAGCACCCGCCGAATCAGCCGCGCATCGTCGAGCAATTGTGACGACGCCGCGACATCCACCCGGTAATCCTCCAGCGCTTCCAGCACCTGCTGGGAGTTGCCGATTTCCACCGACACTTCCACTTGCGGCAAGCGCTCGCGGAAAGTCTTCACCAGGTCGAGGATGTAATACGGCGCAGTAGCAGCAATGCGCAATGTGCCCTGGACCTGGCCGCTGTTGCGCAGGAAAAACTCGATGTCGGCTTCCTGCTGCAACAGCGCCTTGACCATCGGCAACAGCCGCGCGCCTTCATCGCTGACGCTGAGGCGGCGGCCGCCACGGTAGAACAGCTCAACCGAATACTGGCTTTCCAGATGGCGGATCTGCGTGGTCACCGTGGGTTGGCTCAGGCCGAGCTTTTTCGCCGCCAGGGTAATGCTGCCCAGGCGGGCAACCATGTAAAACGCCTTCAGCTCGGCACTCAGCACACCCGTCCCTCATCGCTTACTTGCGCAGCAGGCGCAAACCGTTGAACACCACCAACAGGCTGACACCCATGTCGGCGAACACCGCCATCCACATGGTGGCGATCCCGGCGAAGGTTACCCCAAGAAAGATCACCTTGATGACCAAAGCGAGGGCGATGTTCTGTTTGAGAATGGTCGAGGTTCGACGCGACAGGCGGATGAACGCAGGGATCTTGCGCAGATCGTCGTCCATCAGGGCGACATCGGCGGTCTCGATGGCGGTATCGGTACCGGCAGCGGCCATCGCGAAACCAATCTGGGCGCGGGCCAGCGCCGGCGCATCGTTGATGCCGTCGCCGACCATGCCAACACGATGGCCCTGTGCATAAAGTGCCTCGATGGCTTGCAGCTTGTCGTTGGGCAGCAGATCGCCCTTGGCCTCGTCGATGCCGACTTGCGCGGCAATCGCCTGGGCGGTGTGGACATTGTCGCCGGTCAGCATCAGGGTTTTGATGCCCAGATCGTGCAACTGCTGGATCGCCTCGCGGCTGGACTCTTTCACCGTGTCGGCCACGGCAAACAGCGCCAACGGGCCGGACTTGTCGAGCAACAGCACCACCGATTTGCCCTGCTTTTCCAGGGCAAACAGCTTCTCTTCCAGCGCAGGTGAACACAGGCCCAAATCTTCCACCAGGCGATGGTTACCCAAGTGGTAGACCTGACCGTTGATTTCCCCGCGTACACCGCGACCGCCCAGGGCTTCGAAGTTATCCACAACGAGCGGCGCGAATTGTTTATCCACCGCCGCATTGGCGATGGCCAACGACACCGGGTGGTCCGAACGACCGGCCAGCGCTGCGGCAATCGCCGGGGCAGTGGCGTCTGCGGTGGGATCAAGCGACACATAATCGGTCTGCACCGGTTTGCCGTGGGTCAGGGTGCCGGTCTTGTCCAAGGCCAGGTAATCGAGTTTGTGGCCACCTTCCAGATAAACGCCGCCCTTCACCAGGATGCCTTTGCGTGCCGCCGCGGCGAGGCCACTGACGATGGTCACCGGAGTGGAAATCACCAACGCGCAGGGGCAAGCGACCACCAGCAAGACCAACGCGCGGTATATCCAGTCGAACCAGACGGCGCCCATAAACAGCGGCGGAATCACCGCCACGGCCAAGGCCAGCAGGAACACCGCCGGGGTATAGATTTTCGAGAACTGATCGACGAAGCGCTGGGTCGGCGCCCGTGCGCCCTGGGCCTGTTCCACGGCGTGGATGATCCGCGCCAGTGTGGAATTGTTCGCCGCTGCAGTGACGGAATACTCCAGCGAGCCTGCCTGGTTGATGGTGCCGGCGAAGACCTTATCGCCCACCGTCTTCTCGATCGGCAGACTTTCGCCGGTGATCGGCGCCTGATCGATGGTCGAACTGCCCGACACGACTTCGCCGTCCAGGCCAATCCGCTCGCCGGGACGCACCCGCACTCGCGCCCCCAGTTCGATGGTTTTGACCTCTTGTGTGACCCAGCTGCCGTCGGCTTGCTGCACCGTCGCCTGTTCCGGGGTCATCTGCATCAAGCCGCCAATGGCGTTACGCGCCCGGTCCAGCGACTTGGCCTCGATCAACTCGGCCACGGTGAACAGGAACATCACCATCGCCGCTTCCGGCCATTGCCCGATCAGGATCGCGCCGGTGACTGCGATGCTCATCAACGCGTTGATGTTCAGGTTGAGGTTCTTGAGCGCGATCCAGCCCTTCTTGTAAGTGGTGAGGCCGCCACTGAGGATCGAAATCAGCGCGATGATCGCCACCACCCAGTCCGGCGCGGCGCTAGTGAAGTGGATCACTTCTGCCGCCAGCGCACCCACGCCGGACAGTGCCAGAGGCCACCAGTGCTTTTTCTCGGGGATCGGCGCTGGCGCTTCGGCGCCCTGTTCCATCGGTTCAGCCACCATGCCCAGCGACTTGATCGCCTCGATGATCGGCGCAGTGCTCGGCAGGTCATGGGTCACGCCCAGGACCCGATTGATCAGGTTGAATTCCAGTTGCTGCACCCCCGCAAGCTTGCCCAGTTTGTTCTGGATCAGCGTCTGCTCGGTCGGGCAGTCCATGGCGTCGATGCGGAAGCTGCTCAACCGCGCGCCGTCGGTCGGCGTGTCGCTCAACTTGATCAGCGAAGGCGCTGCCGCCTTGGAGGAACAGCAGGAATCGCCGTGCCCGCCATGGTCATGCTTCTGCACAGGCTGCAGCTTGTGGCTGTGATCGTGATCGTGATCGTGATCGTGATCGTGATCGTGATCGTGATCAGCCTCGGGTTTGTGGGTGTGAAGGGAATCGCTCATTGGTTGCGTCCATGAAGGTGCCTGTTGCCAAGTAAAGACCCTGTAGCCACTATAGGGTCAAGCACCCTTTTGGAGATTGCTGTCATGAAGATCGGAGAACTGGCGAAACTCACCGACTGCGCCGTCGAAACCATCCGCTACTACGAGCGCGAAAACCTGCTGCCGGAGCCCGCCCGCAGCGACGGCAACTACCGCGTCTACACTCAGGCCCACGCCGAACGCCTGACCTTCATCCGCAACTGCCGCACGCTCGACATGACCCTGGAAGAGATCCGCAGCCTGCTGGCCCTGCGCGACAGTCCGCAGGATCAGTGCGAAAGCGTGAACGCGTTGATCGACGAGCACATTCATCACGTGAAAGCGCGGATCGACGGATTGATGGCGTTACAGACGCAACTGCTCGACCTGCGCCAACGCTGTGGCGAGGGCCCGGACATTGATCAGTGCGGGATTTTGCAGCGGCTGGAAGTGAGTGGCGGGGTGGTGGCGACGGAAGTTGAGCATTCCCATGTCGGCAGGAGTCATGGGCATTAGCCCCATCGCCACATCAGCGACTAGATCAACTTGAATTCCAATATGCCTCGATGCCCCATGCCGTAACCGATGCCCGGGACCATGCCCGAGCCCAGAAAAAGACTGCAGCGCAGGTGAACGGTCTCACCCCGATGCTTTTGATAGACAGAGGGCTCAATCCGAAACTTGAGGGGGGAATCGGGATTGACCGTCAACTTGCGCTGATAGTCTCTCCAGGCTCCGCCCTGCCCGCCATTCGCGCTACTTATCCAGAGCATTTCAATGGCGTTGTTTGTTCGCAGGTTTTCAATCCGCGGAATGGTCAGAACGACGCCATCGGGATGTGGGTCAATCTCCAGTACGCCCTCAGAGACGCCCTCAATAGAGACCGGGCCGGTTTGAATCAGTGCCGGGGCGAAGGTCATGAGCAATGATGCAGAAGGTATAGCGCCCCCGCCTCTTTCGATGACAAAAATGGCCTCGACCCGGTCTCCTTCAAACTGCCTTGCCGTGTCGTCGGGCACAACAAAATGCAACGGCATAAAACTCTGTACGGACTGCGGCTGCGACTGATAATTGCCCCCCGAACCGCCAAACGCCGCCCATTGCACTCGAACCTGATCGCCGATCTGAAATTCTCTATCGTTTACCGCCACGACCACTCGAAGTGAATCGACGAAGATCGGTGCGCCGGTGAAAACCTCCATGGGCACCACGCATCCCCATGGATCGAGGCCCGGAATGAAATGAAAGAGCCCCGACTGGCTTTCACAGCCAATGAACGGCGCTCCTGTCAATCCGCTCCTTAGAGGGTTTGTACCGAAATGTCGCTCCGAAAAGCCGTCCGTTCCACCGGCCGCAGTGTTATTCATGACAAGGCTCCTGAAATAAAAAGAGGGTGTTGCTGACCACGGCCTGATGGCCTCGTGATCAGTCAAACACCCTCTCATTTATTCGCCTACTGGCAGAAATGACAGTCAGGTAGAACCTTTTCTAATAAACAGCCCCGCCCGTCAAACAATCAGACGGCCATCGGTGCCGTCATCGGCGCGTGATGCTGATACCCCTCAAGCGAGAAATCGCTCGGCTCGATCAACTCCAGCCACTCCGGCTGATACAAGCCGGTCTTGGCAAACTCCGGCACACGGTCACTGATCACCAGTTTCGGCATCGGGAACGGCTCGCGCTTGAGCTGTTCGTTGAGCATGTCCAAATGGTTTTCGTAAACGTGGGCATCACCGATGAAATAGGTGAACCAGCGCGGTGTGTAGCCGGTCAGTCGGCCGATCAGGCTCAGCAACGCGGCGCCTTCAGTGAGGTTGAACGGCGTGCCCAGGCCCAGGTCGTTGGAGCGGATGTAGAGCGTCAGGGAGATTTCCCTGGTCTCGACATTCGGGTGGAACTGGTACAGCAGGTGGCACGGCGGCAAAGCCATTTCATCGAGCTGGGCGACGTTCCAGCCGTGGAACAGAATGCGGCGGCTGCCCGGGTCCTTGATGATGGTGTCGACGCACTGGCGGACCTGGTCGATCGCCTTGTACAGAACGACATAGGCCTGACCGTCTTCCTCGCCTTCGGCGATCTGACGATAACCCTGGCTCAGGGTCTGTTCGATAGCGGCCTGATTGCTGACCGGAATCTGCTTGTACGCCGGCCATTTGCGCCATTGCACGCCGTAGATTTCGCCAAGGTCGTCTTCACCCTGACGGAACGGATTGGCCAGCCACTGCGCGTTTTCGTTGGCGTTCTGATCCCAGACCTTGCAGCCCAGCGCGCGGAATTCGGCGGCGTTGTTCACGCCACGCAGGAAACCACACATCTCGCCGATGGCCGATTTGAAGGCCATCTTGCGCGTGGTGATCGCCGGGAAACCTTCTTTCAGGTCATAACGCAGCATCGCGCCCGGAAAGCTGATGGTGTTCACGCCGGTGCGGTTGGCTTGCTTGGTGCCGTTCTTGATGACGTGGGCGACCAGTTCGAGATATTGCTTCATGAATTACCTGTGTCCTTGAACCCGGGGCCGTCACCCCGGGATTCGAATTTATACGGCAGCCGCTGGAGTCGCCGGGGCGCGGTGATACGCCAGCCAGATCAGGAACAGCCCGCCAACGATCATCGGTACGCAGAGCACTTGGCCCATAGTCAGCCAGTTCCAGGCCAGATAGCCCAGTTGCGCGTCCGGTACGCGGACAAACTCCACGATGAAACGGAAGATGCCGTAGAACAGGGCAAACATTCCGGACACCGCCATGGTCGGCCGCGGCTTGCGCGAGAACAACCAGAGAATGGCAAACAGGGCCACGCCTTCGAGCGCGAACTGGTACAGCTGCGACGGGTGACGCGCCAGTTGCGCCGGATCGGTCGGGAAGATCATTGCCCACGGCACGTCGGTCGCCTTACCCCACAACTCGGCGTTGATGAAGTTACCGATGCGCCCGGCACCCAGGCCGATCGGCACCATCGGCGCGACGAAATCCATCAGCTGGAAGAACGACTTGTTGTTCTTCTTGCCGAACCACAACGCCGCCAGCATCACGCCGATGAAGCCGCCATGGAACGACATGCCGCCCTTCCACACTTCGAAAATCAGTGTCGGGTTGGCCAGATAAGCGTTCAGATCGTAGAACAGCACATAGCCCAAGCGGCCGCCGACGATAACGCCCATCGACATCCAGAAGACCATGTCGGAAAGCTTTTCCTTGGTCCAGGTCGGGTCGAAACGGTTGAGCCGGCGCGATGCCAGCAGCCAGGCGCCGCCGATGCCGATCAGGTACATCAGACCGTACCAGTGGATTTTCAGCGGACCGATGGCCAGGGCCACCGGGTCGATCTGCGGGTAAGGCAGCATTGCGACTCCTTGTTGAAAGTTGAAACCAGAATTCCCGGGCGACGCTGCCACCTCAGGATTAAGCCAGCATTGCGAGCTAGAGCAGGAAGCTCAGGCCTACGCAGAACAGCAAAGCTGCGAACAGCCTTTTCAGCAACTTTGGCGACAGCCTGTGGGCCAGTCGCGCACCGAGGCGGGCGAACACCATGCTGGTCAGGGCAATCCCCAGCAGCGCCGGCAAATAGATAAAACCGAGACTATGGGCCGGCAGCAAGGGATCGTGCCAGCCCAGAATCATGAAACTTGATGCACTGGCCAAGGCGATGGGCAGGCCGCAAGCCGACGAAGTCGCCACGGCTTGCTGCATCGGCACGCTGCGCCAGGTCAGGAACGGCACGGTCAACGAGCCGCCGCCAATGCCGAAAATCGCCGAGGCCCAGCCAATCACACTGCCGGCCACGGTGAGACCGAGTTTGCCGGGCACCGTTCGACTGGCCTTGGGTTTGACGTCCAGCGCCAGTTGCGCGGCGATGATCAGCGCAAACACACCGATGATTTTCTGCAGATTCGGGCCGGAGATCGCTTCGGCCGTCAGCGCCCCGAAACCGGCACCCATCAGAATTCCGACGGTCATCCACACGAATATCGGCCAACGCACGGCGCCACGACGATGATGTTCGCGGACGGCATTGACCGACGTAAAGATGATCGTTGCCAGGGACGTGCCGACCGCCAGGTGGGTCAGGATCGAGGCGTCGAAGCCCTGCAAGGTGAAACTGAACACCAGCACCGGGACGATGATGATCCCGCCACCTACCCCGAACAGCCCGGCCAGCACGCCTGCGCAGGCGCCCAGCGCCAGATAGAGCAGAAATTCCATGGACGATCTCAATGCTTAGGCAAAACCGGAGCGGCATGGTAACGGATGCGTGGCCTCGGGCTCCACTGCGGATGGCAATGGAACGACAGGCGACGACTGCGTAGAGTGAGCAAAAAACACACAAGGACCACCTTATGTGCCTGATTGTTTTTGCCTGGCGACCGGGTCACGCCCAGCCGCTGATCGTGGCGGCCAACCGCGACGAGTTCTATGCCCGGCCCAGCCAGCCCCTGGCGCAATGGCCGCACGCACCGCATGTCTACGCGGGTCTCGACCTCGAAGCCGGCGGCACCTGGCTCGGTATTGGTGCCAATGGGCGCTTTGCTGCGCTGACCAATATTCGTGATCCGAATCAGTCGCCATCGCGAAAATCCCGAGGTGAGCTGGTGGCGGGTTTTCTCTTGGGCAATATGCCAATTGATGATTACTTAAGCGACGTTGTCGGACGTTCGCTGGAATATGCCGGATTTAATCTGCTTATCGGCAATGCCAACGAGCTGTGGCACTTCAATGCGCGGGAGTCCGAGGCGGTGATGCTGGCGCCTGGGATTTATGGGCTGTCGAATGCCGGGCTGGATACGCCGTGGCCGAAATTGCTCAAGGCACGGGCGGCGCTGGAGGAAGTGCTGGAGGATCCGCAGCCAGAGGCGTTACTGGCGTTGCTGAAAGATCCGCAAACCGCACCCTTCGCCGAGTTGCCGGATACCGGGGTGGGGTTGGCGACCGAGACGTTGCTGTCGAGTGTGTTTATTGCCAGTCCGACTTATGGGACACGTGCGAGTACGGCGTTGATTGTTCAGGCGGATGGGACGCGGCGGATGGTCGAACGGAGTTTCGGGCCGTATGGGGGGCATTTGGGGGAAGTGGAGATCAAGATTTGAAGGCTAGCGATCACCTGTGGCGAGGGAGCTTGCTCCCGTTCGGTTGCGCAGCAGCCGCAAAACGATTGGGAGCGCTTCGCACTCCAGCGGGAGCAAGCTCCCTC
>NZ_JASCOM010000253.1:0-8482 GCF_029959925.1 Pseudomonas sp. PS02303 | reverse complement strand
GGCAAGCCTCGCTCCTGCAGTGTCCGCGTCGGATTATATTCCATGAAACCCCCACACCCCGTAGGAGCGAGGCTTGCCCGCGAAGAGGCCAGCCCATAAACACAAAAACCTCAAGCCAACATGCGTTCGATAACCGCCCAAAACCCGCTTTCCCCGATTGAACCCTCCCGTCCATCCCCCGCACCATTCGTCGCACAAGACCAATAACATCAGGTTCGACACCATGCCCCCGCGCCCTGCCCTGTCCGGCTGATCCCACCCCGTTTTTCACGATATCGAATCCCTTGTCTGCAACGTCCACGTTGCGGCAGCGCCCCGTTTCATCCCTAACAATTAGAGAGACCCGAGCCCATGACGCCTTCCACCACGCCGTACTACTTCCCAAGCCTGATAGCCATCGCCCTGGCCTGCGCGGCCCTGCCTGCCATGGCCGAGGAGTCGGGTTTTGTCGAAGGTGCCAAGGTCAACCTGAACCTGCGCAATTTCTACATCAACCGCAACTTCACCAACCCGACCAAGGCCCAGGGCAAGGCTGAAGAATGGACACAAAGTTTCATTCTCGACGCCAAATCCGGCTTCACCCAAGGCACCGTCGGCTTCGGCATGGATGTGCTGGGCTTGTATTCGGTGAAGCTCGACGGCGGCAAAGGCACGGGCGGGACTCAGTTGCTGCCGCTGGATCACGACGGTCGCCCGGCGGACAGCTTTGGTCGCACCAACGTGGCGTTCAAGGCCAGGTTGTCGCAGACCGAAATCAAGGTCGGTGAATGGATGCCGGTGCTGCCGATCCTGCGCTCGGACGACGGTCGCTCCCTGCCGCAAACCTTTCGTGGCGGCCAGATCACCTCGAAAGAAATCGCCGGCCTGACGCTCTACGGCGGCCAGTTCCGCGCCAACAGCCCCCGTGACGACAGCAGCATGAGCGATATGTCGATGACCGGAAAACCGGCGTTTACCTCCGACCGTTTCAACTTCCAGGGCGGCGAATACGCCTTCAACGACAAGCGCACCCAGATCGGTGTGTGGAACGCCGAACTCAAGGACATCTACAGCCAGCAGTACGTGAACCTGATTCACAGCCAGCCCCTCGGCGACTGGACCCTCGGCGCCAACCTGGGTTTCTTCTATGGCAAGGAAGATGGCAGTGCCCGGGCCGGCGATCTGGACAACAAGACCTGGTCAGGCCTGTTCTCGGCCAAATACGGCGGCCACACCTTCTACGTCGGCCTGCAAAAACTCACTGGCGACAGCGGGTGGATGCGGGTCAATGGCACCAGCGGCGGCACCCTGGCCAACGACAGTTACAACGCCAGTTATGACAATGCGAAAGAAAAATCCTGGCAGGTACGGCATGACTACAACTTCGTCGCCCTCGGCATCCCCGGTCTGACCCTGATGAACCGCTACATCAGCGGCGACAACGTGCACACCGGCACAATCACCGACGGCAAGGAATGGGGCCGCGAAAGCGAATTGGGCTACACCGTGCAAAGCGGCGCGCTCAAAGACCTCAACGTCAAATGGCGCAACTCGACCATTCGTCGGGACTTCAGCAACAACGAGTTCGATGAGAACCGGTTGATCGTTAGCTATCCGATCAGTTTGTTGTAACCGCACCCTGGCAGCGGTCGAAGTCAAAAGGCCGCTGCCTGTAACCACCTGTCGGCTTGCCTGGCATTTTGCGAGTGGGCAGATACAGTCAAAAAGCGTGTTTAATTCTCCATCACTGCTGTAGGAGCCCCTGTTTTCTTCCGTTATCTCCGGATGCTGTACGCGAAGCTGCCATGACCCAGGAGGTCAGGTATGAGCAAGCGAATAGTTATCGTCGGTGGCGGCGTTGGTGGAACCATGCTGGCCAATCAACTGGCCAGCAAGCTGTATCCGGAAATCCTGCGCGGCGAAGTCTCGATTGCACTGCTGTCCAATTCCCCCGATCACTTCTATAAACCTGCGTTCATGTACGTGGCGTTCAACCTGTTCTTTGAAGAGGAATTCAAGCGCCCGGAACGTTCACTGTTGCGCCCGGAAATCGAGTTCCATGTTGATGAAGTCGTGCGTTTCGATTTCAACCGACAACACCTGCAAACCCGCAGCGGCAAGCGGTACGGCTATGACTTTTTAGTCATCGCCACCGGATGTGTGCCGGCCCCGGAACGTATCGAAGGCTTGAAAGAAGCCGGCGATCATTTCTATCAGTACGCGCCCGCCAGGCAACTGGCGCAAAAACTGAGCACGATCGAAAAAGGCCGCATCTTCATTACCGTGTCCTTCCCGAAAACACCCAATGTCCCGCATCAATGCGGTATCGCGCCCGTCGAAACCACATTGATGCTCGATGATTTCTTGCGGCGTCGTGGGGTGAGAGACCAGGTGGAAATCGTCTACACCTACCCGACCACGGCTCAACTACTGCGCAACTGCCTGTTCCTGCAACGCCCGACCGGGGAAATTCTGCCGGGTATCTTTGAACGGAAAAATATTCGCTTTCAACGCGGCTTCACGCTCAAACGAGTCGATCCGGATAAAAAAATCGCGTACTCCGAGGAAGGTGACGAGCAACCCTTCGACATTCTGATGGCGACACCACCGATCAGGGCCGTGGACGCTGTGCTCGAGTCCGGCGCCTCGCAAGCGCCCAACGACGAAGGCTGGCTGCCGACCCACCATGAAACGTTGCAGGTCTACGGCCTGGAAAACGTCTACGTCATCGGTGATACCGTCGACTTGCCTGTCAGCAAAGCCGGCGGGGCATGCCATAACCAGGCGCCGGTGATCGCCAACAACATCGCTGCCGAAATTCGTCTGGGCACCCCCATCGCCGTCTACGACGGACGTGTTCAGGCCGTGGCACAAATGGGCCTGGATGCCGGCATGCCGCTTTGGTACGACTACCAGCACGATGTCCAGCCCACCCCGGCCACCAAGCTCGGCGGGTTGCTCAGAAACGGATTCAACCGTGGACTGTACTGGGCGGTTGCCCGCGCAATGCTTTGATCGGCCCGGGGAGAGGAGTAAATCGTAATGAACGTCTCAAATGAATCAATCACACCCCCCATCAGCCCTGGATCAGACGCGCTGATGGAAAAGCTCAAACCGTTGATTGACGGCGGTCGAATGGACAACCTGGTAGACCTGCTTTCACTGATCAGCGACCTCGTCGATCTACTGGACCCGGCCATGGTGGAGAAACTGGCGCGGCTGTTCGAAGGCGCGACCGAGGCAACCTGGAGCGTCAGCAATGCCGTGCGCATGGCAAAAGCCGATAGCTCAGCAAACGAGCAGCCCCCTGGCTTTTACCAGCTACTGAAATTGTTGCGCGAACCCGACACACGACGAGGGGTGGGGTTTGCACTCAAAACCCTCAACGTCATTGGAAGACAACTTTGAACGTCCAGAGAGGACAACCTCATGAGCACCAAACTGCAAAGAGCAAGGACGGCTGACTGGGACGCCACGGCCTACCAGCAATTCTCCCGGCTTCGACAACGACCGGTTAACGAGCTGATCGACCGCGTCAACCTTGAAAACCCCAAACGCATCTACGACCTCGGCTGTGGCACCGGCATTGCGACTCAAGCTTTGGCCAAACGCTGGCCCCGTGCGCACCTGATGGGCATCGACAGTTCGGAGCAAATGCTTCAGGAGGCCAGAGGCTTGCCGATCAAGGCGCTGTGGAAGCAGTGCGATCTACAGAACTGGCAGCCGGAGCAACCCGCCGACCTACTCTTTGCCGCCGCCGTGCTGCACTTCATCGACAGTCACGAACAGTTGCTGCCGCGCTTGCTCGATTATCTCAACCCGGGTGGTTGTCTGGCGGCGCACATGCCCGACTGGCGGGATGCGGTGTGGTATCAGCTGGTGCTCGACACCCTCAACGATGGAGGCTCCGATGGCAAACCGCTCGGCTGCGCACAACTGCGCGAGACGATGGCGACGCGGACGTTATTGTCGCTGGAAAATTACCACCGATTGCTTGCTCCGATCACCCGGACGCTGGACATCTGGGAAACCGAGCAGTTGCAGGTCGTGGACGGCAAGTCGCCGATTTATGACTGGATCAAGGTCTCGGCCTTGCGGGCGGTGATGCAAGGCTTGAAGGATGACGAACAGGCGCGGTTCATTTATCACTTCATGATGCGGGTGCATGCGCATTACCCGCGAGAATACGATGGGCGCACGCTGTTTCCGTTCAAGCGGATCTTCATTGTCGCCACCGTTTGACCCTGTGGTCGCCGCGCTTGCCCGCGATGGCGGTGTGTCATTCACCATCGATGCAAGCTGACCCACCGCGATCGCGAGCAGGCTCGCTCTCACACGGGTCCTGTGTGAACACAAGTCATGTACTCACCGGACATCCTCTGCAGGAACGAGCCTGCTCGCGATGGCGTCAGCTCAGACACCGCAAATCGCCAGGATCACTCCCGCGATTCAACCCCAAGCTCATCCCACACCGACTCCGCCAAATGGAACGTCGCATTGGCCGCCGGGATGCCGCAGTAGATCGCGCTCTGCATGATCACTTCCTTGATCTCGCCGCGGGTCACGCCGTTGTTGGCGGCGGCGCGCAGGTGCAGTTTGAGTTCTTCGTTGCGGTTCATGCCGATCAGCATGGCGATGGTGATCAGGCTGCGGGTATGGCGTGGCAGGCCCGGCCGGGTCCAGATGTCGCCCCACGCGTGGCGGGTGATCATTTCCTGGAACTCCGAGTTGAACTCGGTCAGGGCATTCAGGCTGCGGTCGACATGGGCGTCGCCGAGCACCGCGCGACGGACCTCCAGGCCTTCGTCGTAACGTTGTTTCTCGTCCACAACAATCCCCTTAATCAGCTGACAAAAACGTCAGGACCCGGTCACTGAACGCAGCACCGGCCTGAACGTTGGACAAGTGCGCGGCGTAGAACTCGGCGTATTCGGCGCCCGGCACATGCTCCTGAATAAAGTGCCCTCCGGACGGTGGCGTGACCGCGTCTTCGGTGCCGGCAATGACCAGCAGCGGCACCTTGATCGCGGACAGCTGATCACGGAAGTCGGCATCGCGCACGGCGGCGCAGTTGGCGGCATAACCCTCTGGCGAAGTGGCCGCGAGCATGTCGGTAATCCGCTTCGCGGCGGCCGGGTTGGCCTCGGCAAAGTCAGGGGTAAACCAGCGCGCAATCGACGCATCGCGCAAGGCGACCATGGCCGCCTGACCGTCACGCAGCACGGTTTCGATCCGTGGATTCCACACCGATGGATCGCCGATTTTCGCGGCGGTGTTGCACACCACCAACTTATTCAATCGATCACCGGCATTGATGCCCAGCCATTGGCCGATCAGGCCACCCATGGACAGACCGCAAAAATGCGCGCGTTCGATGTGCAGCGCATCCAGCAGCGCCAGCACGTCGTGGCCCAGTTGCTCGATGCTGTATGGCCCCGGCGTGACCAGCGATTTTCCGTGGCCACGGGTGTCGAAACGCAGCACCCGGAAATGCTCGGAGAACGCGGCGATCTGCGCGTCCCACATGTGCAGGTCGGTGCCCAGCGAGTTGGACAGCACCAGCACCGGTGCATCCGTAGGGCCATCAAGTTGGTAATGCAGTTCGCCCTCGGCGAGTTGTACAAAAGCCACAGCAATCTCCTTCAGGCAGTCAACGCAGAATGTTCAGCCATCGCCCGCTCGACCCAGGTATGGGCCTGACCAAGGTAATGGGCGGGGTCCAGCAGACGATCGAGTTCCAGGGCCGACAACTCGGCGGTCACTTGCGGCTCTTCGTCGAGCACCGCTCGCAGATGACGTTGTTCGGCCACCGCACGTTTGCAGCAGCGCTCCAGAAGATGGTGCGCAGTGTCGCGGCCAACCCGTTGGGCGAGGACGATGCTCACCGCCTCGGCCAGCACCAGGCCTTGGGTCAGGTCGAGGTTGCGGGCCATGCGGTCGGCGTCCACTTCCAGCCCGTCCGCCACCAGCAGCGCTTGCTTGAGGCTGCCGGACACCAGGCAGCAAATCTCCGGCAGGGTTTCCCATTCGGCATGCCACAGGCCCAGGCTGCGCTCGTGTTCCTGAGGCATGGCGCTGAACAGGGTCGAGAGCAGGCCGGGAACGCGGGTCGCCGCACCGATCAGCACCGCGGCGCCTACGGGGTTGCGTTTGTGCGGCATGGTCGAGGAACCGCCCTTGCCCGGTGCCGACGGCTCGAACACTTCGCCGGCTTCGGTCTGCATCAACAGACTGATGTCGCGGCCGAGTTTGCCGAGGCTGCCGGCGATCAAACCGAGTACCGCGCCGAACTCCACCAAGCGGTCTCGCTGGGTGTGCCAGGGTTGGTCCGGCAGGGTCAGTTGCAGCTCACCGGCCAAGGCTTCGGCAATCGGCATCGCTTGCTCGCCGAGGGCTGCCAGGGTTCCGGAGGCGCCGCCAAATTGCAGCACCAGCAACCGAGGTTTAAGTTCTTGCAGACGTTGGCGGCTGCGAGTGACGGCGCCCAGCCAACCGGCGATTTTCATGCCGAGGGTGACGGGCGTGGCGTGCTGCAACCAGGTGCGCCCGGCCAGAGGCGTGGCGACGAAGCGTAACGCCTGGGTCGCCAAGGTTTCGCCCAGTTGCGCCAGATCGCTTTCGATCAGCGCCAGCGCGCGGCGCAGTTGCAGCACCAGGCCCGTGTCCATTACGTCCTGACTGGTGGCGCCCAGATGCACGTAGCGTTCTGCTTCGGCATCGTTGGCGGCGACCTGTTTACCCAACGCCTTGACCAACGGAATCGCTGAATTGCCCGCCGTGGCAATCGCCTCGCCGAGTGCTGAAAAGTCGTAATGCCCAGCCTGACAAGCCGCTGCGATCGAGGCGGCAGCCGACAGCGGAATCAAACCCGCGCTCGCCTCGGCCCGCGCCAGTGCCGCTTCGAAATCAAGCATGGCCTGCACCCGGCCTTGATCACAAAACACCTCACGCATATCGCGTGCCGTGAAATAGGCATCGAACAATTGATTGCCCGGTCGCTGATTCATAGACAGTCCCTGAAGGCGTGGGCCGGTCGGGCCCACGCGGATGGATCAAAGGTCGTGGTGCAAATACTTGGCCTGTTTCGGCAGGCGCAGGCTGAACAGGAACGCCACCGCCATCATCACCGTCACGTACCAGTAGAAGGAGTTTTCAATGCCCGCGGCTTTAAGGCTCAGGGCGACGTATTCCGCCGAACCACCGAAGATCGCGTTGGCCACCGCATACGCCAGGCCGACACCGAGTGCGCGCACTTCCGGCGGGAACATCTCGGCTTTTACCAGGCCACTGATGGAGGTGTAGAAACTGACGATCGCCAGCGCCACGGTAATCAGCACAAAGGCCAGGAACGGACTGCTGACACTTTTCAGGCTCAGCAGAATCGGCACAGTACACAACGTACCCAATGCACCGAACCACAGCATCGAGTTACGGCGACCGATCTTGTCCGCGAGCATGCCGAACAGCGGCTGCATGCACATATAAAGGAACAGCGCGCCGGTCATGATGTAACTGGCGGTCTTGGCGTGCATGCCGGCGGTGTTCACCAGGTACTTCTGCATGTACGTGGTGAACGTGTAGAAAATCAGCGAGCCACCGGCGGTGTAACCGAGCACGGTAATAAAGGCCGCTTTATGGTCGCGGAACAACGCGCGAATGCTGCCGGCGTCCTTGTTTTCACGCATTTCCTTGCTGGTGGTTTCCTTGAGCGAACGACGCAGGAACAGCGAGATCAATGCAGCCACGGCGCCGACCACAAACGGGATCCGCCAGCCGTAGGCACGCAGGTCATCTTCAGTGAGGAACTGTTGCAGGACCACCACCAGCGACACCGCCAGCAACTGCCCGCCAATCAGCGTCACGTACTGGAACGAGGCGAAGAACCCGCGCTGGCCCTTGAGGGCGACTTCGCTCATGTAGGTTGCGGTGGTGCCGTACTCACCGCCCACCGACAAGCCCTGCAGCAAACGGGCGAACAACAGCATGATCGGCGCCCAGACGCCGATGTCCTTGTAGGTCGGCAGGCAGGCGATGAGCAACGAGCCGAAACACATCATCAGAATCGAGATCAGCATCGAATTCTTGCGCCCGTGCTTGTCCGCGACACGGCCGAAAATCCAGCCGCCAATCGGCCGCATCAGGAACCCGGCCGCAAACACGCCGGCGGTATTCACCAGCTGCACAGTCGGGTTATCGGACGGGAAAAAGGCCGGCGCAAAGTAGATCGCGCAAAAGGCGTAGACGTAGAAGTCGAACCATTCAACGAGGTTGCCGGACGAGGCGCCGACAATGGCGAAGATCCGTTTGCTGCGCTCTTCGCCGGTGTAGTGCGCTGGAATAGCGGTAGGGGTTGTCATTGTTTTTCACTCTTTGGGGACCATGACATTCTAGACACACTTTGCAACAGTCCCGTTCCACAGTTGGCAATACTGTCCTCTGTAAGGAGTGAGCCTGCTCGCGATGGCGGAGTGTCATTCAGCACTGAAGGCACTGATACACCGCC
>NZ_JASCOM010000252.1:0-8488 GCF_029959925.1 Pseudomonas sp. PS02303 | reverse complement strand
AGGCTTGCCCGCGAAGGCGGTGTGACTGGCAACAACTGTATCGACTGACACAGCCCCTTCGCGGGCAAGCCTCGCTCCTACAGGGCTTTGTGAGCGTCAGTGCTTGGTCAGCTTATCCAGATAACCCATGGCAAACGCCGACACGACGAACGTCATGTGAATAATCACGTACCACTTCAAATGCTCGGGATCGACGTTCTTGGCGTCCATGAAGATCCGCAGCAGGTGGATCGACGAAATCGCCACGATGGAGGCCGCCACTTTCATCTTCAGCGAAGACGAATCCATGGTGCCCAGCCAGTTGAGCTTTTCCTTGCTGTCGTCGATGTCCAGCTGGGAAACGAAGTTCTCGTAACCGGAGATCATCACCATCACCAGCAAGCCACCCACCAGTGCCATGTCGATCAGCGACAGCAGCACCAGGATCAGGTCCGACTCGGCCATCGAGAATACGTTGGGAATGACGTGGAAAACTTCCTGGAAGAATTTCAGCGCCAGCGCCAGTAGCCCAAGGGACAGACCGAAGTAGATCGGTGCCAGCAGCCAGCGGGAGGCATACATTGCATTTTCGATAAAGCGTTCCATTGAATCTCACACGTGATGTTGAAAATGGCCGCAAGTATACCAGCCCCCTGCCTATACCCTGAAGCAGCCAGAAACCTTCGGCAAATCCGCGACCTGCGCGTGTGCCACAAAGTTTTTCTGCTAGTGTCCAGACTATTGACAGCTCAGCGACATCGGACAGGAAGACTGGAAATGGATGTGCGATTGCCAATAACGAGTGCCGGCATTTGCCTGGCTCTGCTGCTGGGCGGCTGCTCACCCAGCGATGAGAAGCGCCAGACTAGCCTCGAGGAAAAGACCGCGCAGTTCGAGAAGTCTCTGGATGCGATTGAGGATCCAAAGCTCAGGGATGCCGTTGCCGAACTCGGCGGTTCACTGCTGTTGCTCGAGCGTGCGCAACTCAAGCTCGACAGCAAACCCGTGGAAACCGAATACGGCGAAGACGTTCTCGCCGTGCTCAAGCACTACCCCACGCCTCAGGCTTTGGTCGACACCTACATCAACGGCCTGTTCGTGCTGCACAAGGATTCCAGTTCCGACTACCTGACCGACCTGCAACCGGTGTTCCCTTTCAACTTCAACATTCCGGCAGCGTTTCTCTTTCCCCATGGCCTGGAATGGCAATCGGTGACCTTGAGCAACAAGCGCGTCATCGCGTTCCAGCCGGAATGGTCGGAAACCGATCCCGGCATTCAACTGAGCCCCTCGAGTTCCAACCTGACCAACCCGGATGATCTGACGGTGACCTATCCGTTCATCGAAGGTCTGGACATGGACAACAAGAACCAGCCCCAACCGGTGAACCTGCAAGGCAAGGTCGAGGTCATCGCCCCGCGCCGGCTCTACACCTTCGACCTGACGAAAAAAGACGTTGGCCAGACCCGCACCAACGACAACCTCAGCGTCACCTTGCTGAAACTGGGCAACAACTACGCCGAAATCGAATTCAACAACAGCGCACCACTGGCCCCTGAAGTCAGCGAAACACCGTTGAATCCGCTGATCGTCCAGGCCAGGGACATCACCGGGCAATTCCTCTCGCGATCGGGTTCGATCAACGAAACCGCTGCGCAAATTGCCTTCTATCAAAAACAACTGGCGAAAATTCAGCAGCAGAAAGCCTGGAGCGAGACTTTCGAAAAGCAGATCGACGAAGAACAGCGCACCTTCGAGGCGCAGCAGAAGAATCATTACACCAAAGTGTATTTCAACGGTCCGGTCGAAACCGTTGAAGTGAGCGTTCTGGATTTCTCGGCCGTCACGGTGACCCACAAGGACCTGAACCTGCCGGTGCGCCGCTTTGACTCACACACCATGGCAAAAACCATCCAGCCACTGACCCTACCGGTGGTGGTGTATGACGATCAGGCCTCGACCTGGCTCAAGGGCGCGACATTGAGTGAGGAGCAGCTGAAGAAGGGCATCATCGTCAGTCAGTCGGTGGATGACCCCAGCGCCGCACGCATTGAATTCGACCACCCCAGAAGCTTCAATGACGAGATGCTCGGTACATCGTTCAGCGCTGGCGATAGCCCGGTCACGTTCTTTACGGAGGATGGCAGTGGCAAGCGCGATGGGCCGATCGAGCTGCCGCTTGAGGCTTACGAGGTCGATCCGCTACGTGGCGCCATCACCTATGACTTGAACCTGTTTCCGGAAACACCGGCCTATGCAGTGGGCTCCATGCCGCTGTTTCTGGCGACGGTGGCCAAACAAACGCTCGACGCCCATACGTTGCCCAAAGGCCTGGAACTCAAAGGCAATGCCTTGGTGGTTGATTTGAAGCTGTTTCCTGCCCAGGAGTGGCGTTTTTTCGCCAAGGACGACTCTGGAAACTATCTGAAAGAAATCCTTTCGGTCACTCACGACGCGAGCGCAGAAGGCCCGGCGCTATTTGCCGTGCATTACTTCTATGGCCAGCCAACACGTCTGGAAACCTATCAGCGAACCGACCTCACCACGGTGCAATATGGTTTCGAGGTCAAACTGGCCAAGGCGGATTTGAGCCACCTTGATCAATAACCGGTTTCAGTGGCCGCGCCGAACTCAGCCATTGAGGTTGCGGCAACAGCCCCCGTTGATTTCCCGCAGCTGGGCTTGCAGGTGCAGGCACCAGATTTGTGGGTCATCGGCCAGTTCGTAGCCATGCAGCGTCAGGCTTTCAACAATCGTGTCGAGGATGGACTCCGCCACGAAAGGCCCATGAAACGGTCCCTGCGCCTTGATGGCGGAAGGTTGTTCGCCGGCCATTCCGGCGGCGAAGAGCAAGGTCCACATGCCCGTATCCCCCGCCAACGGACGGATGGCACACTCGATACGGGTCACAAGGCCCAGGCATTGACGGGTGAGGCAGAGGTTGCGCGACATGGCGGCGACCCTCGGTAGATCCGGTGTTCAGCCCCCAAGGGAAGGCTGTCTCGATCCAGTGATTACTGTCGATATCCTTGAGCTGAGAATAGAAGAAAAGTCTGACTAGCACGTCAAGTCAGACCAGAAGGCGCCGAATGGTCATTGTGTGAATATTGACGTCAGAGTGATGGCACTTTCTTGAAGTGGACACATCACAAATGTGGGAGTGAGCCTGCCCGCGATAGCGAACTTTCAGCCGACACATGTGTTGGATGAAAGTGCCACATCGCGAGCAGGCTCGCTCCCACTGTGGATCGGGGTGATCCTCAGATCGGTCAGGCCGGTTTGGCTTCCACCAGGGCTTCCAGCGCCGCTTCTTTCTCGGCTTCCTTGAGGTCTTCTTCGCTGATCATTTCCGCGATCACGCGCAAGCGTTCCACCACCCGTGCGTTAACGCTGCCTTCGGGGAACTGGCCATCGGCATCCGGCGCACCGGCCGGTTCGCCAACCAACAGGCTCAACGCCTCGTCAGCCTGGCGCACGGCGTAGACATGGAACTGCCCCGCACGCACCGCCGAGAGCACCTTCTCGTCGAGCATCAGCGTGGCGACGTTGGCGTGAGGAATGATCGCCCCCTGCTCACCGGTCAGCCCACGGGCTTCGCAGAGTCGGAAGAAGCCTTCGATCTTCTCGTTGACCCCGCCTACCGCCTGCACTTCACCGAACTGGTTGATCGAGCCGGTGATCGCAAAGCATTGCTTGAGCGGCGTTTTCGACAGGGCCGAAATCAGCGTGCACGCCTCGCCCAGCGACGCACTGTCGCCATCGACGTAACCGTAGGACTGCTCCAGCGCGATACTCGCGGAAATCGCCAGCGGGAATTCCTGGGCGTAACGACTGCCCAGATACCCGGTGAGGATCATCACGCCCTTGGAGTGGATCGGCTGGCCGAGGTTGACCTCGCGCTCGATGTCGACGATGCCGCTGCCGCCCGGGTAGACCGTGGCGGAAATCCGCGCCGGCACACCGAACGCCGAGTCGCCGACTTCCAGCACGGTCAGCCCGTTGCACTTGCCGACGGCGGCGCCGTCCGTGTCGATCAGGATGATCCCGGCGAGCATGTCATCGAGAATCCGCGCAGAGACCCGCCCGGTACGGGTGGCCTTGGCCTTGAGCGCCCGCTCGATATGCCCGGCATCGGTCATCTCGTCCCCCGCCAGGTGACGAATGAAGTCCGCCTCGCTGACCAGTTGGAACAGATCACCGATGCGCGCCGACAAACGCCCCTGGTGTTCGGCCAGGCGCGCGCTGTAAGTCGCCAGGCGCGCCACGGCATCGGCCGTCAGCGGCGCCATGCCTTCTTCCGAGGTGCGGGTTTTGAGCAACTGGGCGAACTGCTCCAGGCTCTCGTCGACCATCGGGATGTCTTCGTCGAAATCCACCAGGACGCGGAACATCTCCTGGAAGTCCGGATCGAGGTCTTGCAGCGTGTAATACAGCTGACGCGCACCGATGATGACGACTTTGACCTGCAACGGAATGTGTTGCGGCGTCAGGGTCACGGTGGCCAGGCGGCCCAGCTCACCAAGCGGCGACTCCATTTTCAGCTTGCGCGATTGCAGGGCGCGCTTGAGCGCATCCCACACGAACGGCTCGCTGAGCATTTTTTCCGCTTCAAGGATCAGAAAACCGCCGTTGGCCCGGTGCAATGCGCCCGGCCGCAGTTGCCGATAGGTCGTGTACATCGCGCCCTGATCGGTGCTGTATTCAATGCGGCCAAACAGGTTTTCGTAAGTCGGGTGCGGCTCGAAGACCACCGGCGCACCGCCGCTGGACGAATGACCGACCACCAGGCTCGGAGCGTATTGCTCTTCCAGCAATTTGCGGGCGACGGCGTCGGTCTTGCTGTCGTCCACCAGTTGCTCGACCACGGTCTTGAGCAGGTAGACCTGCATGGCTTGCAGGTAACCGCAAACGGCGGCGTTCTCGGCGTATTTCTCCGACAACGGCGACAGCAACGGCTGCAAGGCCAACGTGATGGTTTCTTCGTTGAGGTGGCGCAGCTGATTGCTCGACTCGCGCTTCCATTGCGGCAGGCTGGCGAGCTCTTCGTTCAGTCGCTCCTCCAGACCGGAAATATCGTCGTGGAAACGCTCGCGATCGGCTTCCGGCAACTGGGCGAATTCCGCTTCGTCCAGGGCCTTGCCTTCGCTCATGGGCGTGAACGCGATGTTGCTGGCGTCGCGGTAAAGCGCGACTTCCTTCTCCAGCGCCAGGCGCTCGATCACGTCCAGTGCCTTGTCGTAGCGCTGGTTGAAGGCGCGGTCGATGGCGCTTTTTTTCTGCTGGTAGGACGGATGCTCGAACACTGCCGGAAAAGTCGCCAGCAGGTTGTCGATCAAGCCGTTGATGTCACCGATGAAGGCGCCAGCAGTGCCCGATGGCAATTCCAGTGCACGAGGCTCGCGAGGCTCATCGAAATTATTGACGTAGACCCAGTCGGCCGGGGTCTGCAGGCGCTTGCCTTCGGCTTTCAGGTAGCGTTTGACGAACGAAAACCGGCCGGTGCCGGGCTCACCCATGACAAATACGTTGTAACCGGGGCGTGGCATGGCCACGCCGAACTGCAAGGCTTCGACCGCACGTTCCTGGCCAAGCACACCGCGAAAGGGCTCCAGATCATTGGTGGTAGAGAAGCTGAACTGTTCAGCGGAAAACGGACGGGTCAGCGCTTCAGGCGCTAGACGCAAGCTGGCAGCAACAGGATCAGGCATCGGGCTTCCTTACATCAGGCGGGGCAGATAGCGGCATTCTGGCGCTGCCCATACCTCACTTGCAAGGCGCGCCTCCAGCCAAAGCATAGACAAACCGTCATCCCCAGGCCGGCCGGGGACAAATCAATGATTTCAACGAATGTTTTGCAAAAAATCACGGAACCCCAGGAACGTGCCTAAACTCCAAACTGCGCGGCTGGATTAATAACTGGCCCACTGGCGCCGGATTGGGCCAGACCCCTTGTCCATTGGTATGCACATAAAGAGAACAAAGCTATGAAACGGATTCTTCTCGGTACTCTCTTCACCGCTGTATCCATCAACGCCATGGCCCAAGCGCCAGGCGGCCCGGATTGCGGTTGGGGCAACATGCTGTTCGAAGGTCAGCGTGGCACCCCGGCTCACTTCCTGGCATCCACCACCAACGGCACTTCCGGTAACGCAACGTTCGGTATGACTTCTGGTACCAACGGTTGCTCGACTAATGCGTCGCTGACTTATGGCGGCAAATCCTGGTTTGCCATGAATGGCATGATGAACGAGCTGTCCGAAGACATGGCCAAAGGTAACGGCGAAGCGCTGACGACCTATGCCGTGGTACTGGGCGTGGCGCCGGAAGACCGTGCGCACTTCGCCGCTGTGACTCACCAGCACTTCCAGCAGATCTTCAGCAAGGCTGACGTGACCGCTGACGACGTGCATACCAACACCCTGGCCGTTCTGAAGAACGATCCACGTCTGGCCAAGTACGCTACTCAAGCTTAAGCTCGACCCACCCGCTCCTTTCGGGGGGCGGGTTTTATTTTTTGGACCTGTCCCCCTTGGGTCTTTATTTTTTTTCGACTTAAGTTGCTCACTATGCTCAAACGCCTTGCCTGGCTGGCGCTCTGTGTCTGCGCCCCGCTGTCCGCCGCGCCACATGTCGACAATCAACGTTTGCAGCAACTGGCCAACGACCCTTTCTGGATTTCCCTGGGCCATTACGAAACCGCCAAGCTGGGCGGCTGGCGCAGCTATGTCAGCGACAAAAAGTTCTTTCTCGCACCCGACGGTAACGAACACCCCGACCGCGAACTGGCGGCCACCGTGCAGGCGCTGTACGCCCCGGCCAGTGCGGGCGAACAACATGCCCAATGTGTGTACCCGGCGCGCACCCGCTGGTTGAAAGCGCAGCTCAACCTGACTGATTTGCCGGCGCTCGATTGCACTGAGTTCAAGCAATGGTTCAAGGATGTCTCGCCCCATAGCGCGGTGATGATTTTCCCGGCGGCTTACCTGAACAGTCCGTCATCGATGTTCGGCCATACCTTGCTGCGCATCGACCAGGCCGATGTGCAGAGTGATCACACCGCGCTGCTCAGTTACGCGATCAACTTCGGCGCCTACATCGAAGGTTCGGATAACAGCATCCTCTACGCCTGGAAAGGCTTGATGGGCGGCTATCCGGGGCTGTTCGCGCTGGTGCCGTATCAGGAAAAACTCTCGGAATACCGCAGCCTCGAAAACCGGGACCTGTGGGAGTACCGGCTGAACCTGACGCAGGCAGAAACCGAGCGCATGGTCGAGCACGTCTGGGAGTTGAAGCAGATCCAGTTCGACTATTTCTTTTTCGACGAAAACTGCTCCTATCGCCTGCTTGAGCTGCTGCAGGTGGCGCGGCCAAGCCTGCGCCTGACCGAACAGTTCCCACTGACGGCCATTCCGACCGATACCGTCAAAGCGGTGAAAGAAGCCGGGCTGGTGGAATCCATTCAGTATCGTCCGTCCCGTGAACGGGAACTGCTGAGCCGCGCCGAGCCGTTGACTGACGAAGAACAGGAGTGGGTGCTGAAAGTCAGCGCCGACCAAAAGCAATTGCAGACACCAGCGTTCAAGGCTCAACCGCGCGACCGTCAGGCGCTGATCATCGATGCGTCTTACCGCCTCGAACGCTATCGCGCCAACGGTCAGGAGCGCGATCCTGAGAGGGCGCAACGCAGTTTCGAACTGCTGCGGGCGATCAACCAGAACCCCGCCCCTGAGCTGGACATCCCGAGGCCCGGCCTGCCCGAGGACGGTCATGAATCCCGCACCTGGCAAGCCGGCATCGGCACCCGGGGCGACAAGGCCTTTGGCGAATATGGCCTGCGCATGGCGTATCACGACCTCAACGATAACGCCGAGAGCTTCCCGCTCGGTGCGCAGATCGAAATCCTGCAGATGAAACTGCGCCAGTACGAAGGCAATGACTGGCAGTTCCAGCAACTGGACCTGGCGACCATTCGCTCCCTGACGCCGCGCAATGAGTTGTTGAAGCCATTATCGTGGCAAGTCACGGGCGGCCTGGAACGCGTGCCAGGCAAGCATGACGATGAAACGCTGGTCAGCCACGTCAACGGCGGTGGCGGCGGCACCTGGCAGTTGGGTGAAGACATGCTCGGCTTTGCACTGGGCACCGTGCGTGTCGAACACAACAACGACTTCGCGGGCTTTATCGCACCGGCGGCAGGTTTCAATAGCGGTCTGCTGTGGAAAAACCCACTGGGCAACTTCAGCCTGGAAACCAAGGGCGATTTCTTCACCAACGGCGAGGTGCGCCGCAGTGTGAGCCTCAACCAGCAGTGGGAACTGTCGCGCAACCTGGGCCTGCGCCTGAGTGCCCAGCGCGAATTCAGCCACCTCGCCTCGCCCGAGAACGAAGTGATGCTTGAGGTGAAGTGGTATCACTATTGACCTGACACCCCACCGTCCCTGTGGGAGCGAGCCTGCTCGCGATGGCGGTGTATCAGTCGACATCAGTGTTGACTGACACACCGCCATCG